>DATGMV010000274.1:0-6825 GCA_035307185.1 Fermentimonas sp.
AATACGGAGTATGTCTTCAATTACATCCACATCTCGTGTAACATCAACTCTATAGGTTGGTATATAGAAAGTAATATCAGTTTCGCTTTCACTAATTATCTCCATTTCGAGACTGTGAAGGATGCTTTTTATCTCGTCTGCAGGGATTTCCTTGCCTATAAGTTTTGTTGTTTTGTCATATGATAGTGTAACCTTTTTACACTCTATTGGTGCAGGGTAAATATCTTGTATATCTCCTTCTATTTCTCCACCGGCTAACTCTTTCACAAGCATTGCAGCTCTTTTTAGTACATAAACGGTGTTATTTGGGTCGGCACCACGTTCAAAACGGAATGAGGAGTCGGTATTTAACCCATGCCTACGTGCAGTTTTTCTTACCCAGGATGGATTAAAGTATGCCGATTCAAGGAATATGTCTTTGGTGTCATTTGTTACACCAGAATGCACACCTCCGAAAACACCTGCAATGCACATTCCTTCATCTGTGTTGCAGATCATAAGATCTTTATCGCTTAGCTCACGCTCCTCTTCATCGAGTGTGGTGAATTTGGTCTTGTCAGGCATTGTTCTTACTACAACTTCATCGCTTGTTATATAAGCTGCATCGAACGCATGCATTGGATGCCCGGTTTCATGAAGAATATAATTGGTGATATCAACAATATTATTAATAGGTCTTTGACCTATTGCCAAGAGTTTGTCTCTTAACCAATCAGGACTATCTTTAACCGTGACCCCGCGTATGGTTAGTCCTGAGTATCTCGGGCATGCTTCGGTGTTTTCTACAATTACTTCTATGCCTCCATCTTTTTTATCAACTGCAAAATCATCTACAGATGGTTTAGTTAGTTTAAAAGGTTTGCCTGCCTGTTTAAGCCATGCTGCAAGATCTCTTGCAACTCCATAGTGAGATGCTGCGTCTACACGGTTGGGAGTTATGTCTATGCCAATTACCCAATCACTTTTAATATTATAGTATTCCTTTGCAAGTGTACCAACAGGGGCATCTTGAGGTAGTACAATAATTCCGTCGTGATTATCACTTAAGCCTATCTCAGACTCAGAACAAATCATACCGAACGACTCTTCACCTCGTATTTTGGAACGTTTGATTTTAAATTCATCATCACCCGAATAGAGGGTTGTTCCAACAGTGGCAACTACAACTTTTTGTCCGGCTGCTACATTAGGAGCACCGCACACAATATTCAGCGGTTCGCTTCCATTGTCAATGTTTACTGTTGTTAAATGTAAGTGGTCTGAATTTGGATGTTCAATACATGTGATTACCTCACCAATAACTAAACCTTCCATTCCCCCCTTTACAGTTTGAACCTCTTCCAAACTTTCTGCTTCAAGCCCTATATGTGTAAGAATATCTGCTGTTTCTTTTGGAGTTAAATCAAACTGAAGATAATCTTTGAGCCAATTGTACGAAATATTCATTTATAATTTAATATCTGAGTTAGTACCTGAATTATGCTTTTTGAAAAGTGCTCAAAATTACAAAAAAATGATGAGATTTGGTAGTCTCGAGCTATTTAATAGTGAGTTAGGAATTTAATGAAGGCAAACAATGATGGAAAAAAAGGAGAGAATTGTTAATCCTCTCCCTTATTATATTGGTTATACTATTAAATCAGATGTGTATTAGTAGCCTCTGATAGCTTTAACACCAGGTAGTTCTTTTCCTTCAATCATTTCAAGAAGTGCACCACCACCTGTTGATACGTATGAAACATCATTGGCGTGCCCAAACTTGTTAACACATGCAACAGAGTCGCCCCCACCTACAAGTGAGAAAGCTCCATTTTTTGTAGCTTCAACAATTGCGTTTGATACTGCAAGTGATCCTTTGGCAAAGTTGTCAAATTCAAATACACCAACAGGACCATTCCAAAGTATTGTTTTTGAGTTTTTAATTACTTCTGTAAAGGCTTTTTCGGATTCTGCACCTATGTCGAGTCCTTCCCATCCTTCAGGAATATCTTTAACTGAAGCGAATTTGGTGTTAGCATCATTTGAAAAGTCGTCTGCTATTTTTGCATCGGTTGCAAGAATTAGCTTTACACCTTTTTGTTTAGCCATCTCTACTAATTCTTTAGCAAGATCTAATTTATCTTCCTCTACAATAGAGTTTCCGATGTTGCCACCAAATGCTTTTGCAAATGTGTAAGTCATTCCTCCGGCAAGTATTAAGTTGTCTACCTTGTCAAGTAGATTCTTGATGATTTCTATTTTTGAAGAAACTTTAGAGCCTCCCATTATAGCAGTAAATGGACGTGCGGTTTCTTTCATTACTTTTTCTACTGCAGTTATTTCATTCTGTAACAGGTAACCAAATAGTTTATGGTCGCTGTCGAAGTGTTCTGCAATTAACGCTGTGGAAGCATGTGCACGGTGAGCAGTACCAAAAGCATCATTTACATATACATCGGCGTATGAAGCCAGTTTTTTAGTAAACTCTTTCTGCGATTCCTTTACTTCTTTTTTAGCATTTGCTGTTTCTTCTTCAGTAGCGTCTGCAGAAAGACGTGGTTTACCTTCTTCTTCAGCATAGAAGCGAAGGTTTTCTAATAGTAGTGCATCTCCGGGACGTAGTGCTGCTACTTTTGCTTCTGTTTCTTCTCCTATACAATCGCTGGCAAACTGTACATCTATTTCAAGCAACTCAGAAACACGAGGTAAGATATGCTTTAATGAAAATTTATCTGTAGCACCTTTTGGTCTTCCAAGATGTGAACCTATTATTAAGCTTCCACCATCTTTTAAAATCTTTTTCAGAGTTGGCACTGCAGCACGAATACGTGTATCATCAGTTATATTAAAGTTTTCATCAAGTGGAACATTAAAATCCACACGCACAAATGCCTTCTTATCGGCAAAATTAAAAGAGTCCATTGTTTGCATTGTTCAGTATTTTATGATAATGTTATTAAAATCACCCTTAGTTACAATCAATAAGTTTAGTGTCTAAACACTAAGCTGATAACCTGAATGCAAAGGTAGTAATAATATAGAATTTTTTCCTTAATTAGAAAGAAAAAATTGAATTCTACTGTATGTGGTTACTCCTATTTGATTATCACTTCGTATATTACGGGTACAGCTTTTTTGTACATTGCCAGTACTCCGCAATATTTGTCGAATGATAGTTGGCAGGCTCTCTCTAATTTTTCTTTAGGGAGATTTTCCCCTTCAAATTCATAGATAACCTTCAATGAGGTGTACTGTTTTGGATGCTCTTCAGACATCTCCGCATCAATGCGAATGTCGAATCCTTTCAGGTTGATTTTCATTTTTCTCACCATTTCAATAACATCCAGTCCGGTGCATCCTGCAGCAGATACGAGTAGGAGTTTTTTTGGAGTTGGTGCTACACTCTTCTTTTCTTCTCCCGTTGGGATGTCTATTGTAACAGTGTATCCATCAATTTCCGTGTCAAATATGTTATTTTTTCTCCAAACTGTTTTTGTTGTATGTGTTGCCATTAGTTTTGTTATATATGTTTTTAGGTGAATAAATAATGATGTGTCATTTTAAACAAATTTATTACACTTTTGTTCTGAAATTAAAGTGTCAAATAGTTATAATTTAATTGCAAATTGCTATTTTTGTATCAAAATAGAAGTTATGATTGATTCAAACTCAAATATATTATTGATCTATACCGGTGGAACCATAGGAATGGTTGAAAATAAGGAAACCGGAGCATTGGAGCCTTTCAATTTTGGTCATTTATACTCCAATTTTCCGGAAATAAAAAGGTTGAATTTTAATGTTGAGACCTACCTTTTTGAACCTCCAATAGATTCATCCGATATGTCGCTCGAATCGTGGCAGCAAATTGTGAAAGTTATTGATTCTAATTATGATGATTACGATGGATTTGTTATATTGCATGGTACAGATACAATGGCTTACACCGCATCTGCTTTAAGCTTTATGTGTGTAAATCTCACAAAGCCTGTAATTCTAACCGGTTCGCAATTACCAATTGGAAAGTTGCGTACAGATGGGAAGGAAAATTTAGTGACAGCATTAGAAATTGCAGCGGATAGGAATGCTAATGGTAATCCGAAAGTACCTGAAGTGAGTATTTATATGCAGAATTTACTTATGAGAGGTAATCGTACAACTAAGTTCAATGCAGATAATTTTAGCGCATTTAGAAGTCCGAACTGCTCTTTTCTTGCAGAAACCGGAATTGAGTTTAGGTACAGTAATCATGAAATTCTAAGACCTGACTATAGTCTTGAAACAAGCTTTAATTATTCTTTAGATCCTAATGTTGTTGTATTGAAATTGTTTCCCGGGATTACTGCTTCTGCAGTGGAGGCTCATCTTAATATTTCAGGGTTAAAGGGTGTGATTCTTGAAACATACGGTACCGGGAATTCTCCACTTTTTCCCTGGTTTACATCTTTACTCGAAGATGCTTTAAATAGAGGTGTTGTTATTGTAAATGTTACTCAATGTCCTTTTGGTAGTGTGGAAATGCATAGATATAAAAACGGACAAAAGCTAGAAAGTATGGGAGTAGCAAGCGGGCATGATATTACTACCGAAGCTGCACTTGCGAAAATGATGCATCTTTTTGGAGGGAATTATAATTCTGTTGAAGTGCAAAGGTTAATGCAAATTCCACTATGCGGAGAAATGACTCCTTAGTAGTTAACCAATAAATGTTCATGAATGTAATGTATCTATAAAGAGTCCGAATTTTCTTTTATTCTAAACCTGATTACTTATATTTGCGTTATTACGAAGTATAATCACAGTGCAAGCTGACTAAATTAGTAATAATGGATAACTTGGATTATGGAATAATTGGAAATTGTCGTACCGCGGCGTTAGTATCAAAAACAGGTAGTATTGATTGGTTTTGCCTCCCCGATTTCGACTCACCATCAGTTTTTGCAAAACTTTTAGATAAAGAGAAAGGTGGTAGTTTCCATTTTGAAGTATCAGAAGAATACAATATCACCCAAAAATATAATGGTAACACTAATATTCTGATGACTCGATTTGAGTCGCCGGAAGACGGTTTTATTGTTTTTGACTATATGCCCCGCTACGCAACTACAGAGCATCAGCATTTTATGACTCCTGAGATTCATAGATATTTAAGGGTGTTTAAAGGTAAGCCGAAGCTTAGGGTTGTGTACGATCCTCAAATAAATTATGCTCGGGAGGATGTTAGACACGAAATAGTAGGAAGTTATATAAAAACTCATTCGGTAGAAGATTCTGAGGATAAGGTTTACTTATATACGAGTATGGACCTTGAGAAAGTGTTGAACAGAGATGAGATTGAGATTACAGATCATCAGTTTTTCCTGCTTTCTTATAATCAAAAGCTTGTGTCTGTTGATATAAACAGGATTTTGTTGGAGTTTGAACGTACTAAAGTGTATTGGCTCAACTTTGTTAATCGCTCGAGAGATTACGTAGAGTATAATGATATGATAAAGAGGAGTTTGCTTGTATTGAAGTTGTTGTCTTATCAGGAGTCGGGTGCTATGTTAGCTGCTGTGACAACAAGTTTGCCCGAAACAATCGGTGAGACCAGAAATTGGGACTATCGTTACTGTTGGCTAAGAGATGCTTCGATGTCTATTGATACTCTTCTTTTTATGAAGCAAAAGACTTCTGCCGAGAGGTTTATAAGTTTTATTAAAAAGATAACAAAAACCTCTCGTAACGAGCCTGTGCAGATTATGTATGGTATTAGAGGAGAAAAGGATCTTGTAGAGGAAATTTTGCCTCACTTGAGTGGATACGAAAACTCAAATCCGGTTAGAACCGGTAATGCAGCTTATTATCAGGAGCAAAACGACTCTATAGGTTATTTGCTTGATGTTATTTATAAGTATTATCTTTATTTTCCCGGAACTCTGGATGAGGTTGAGGAGATATGGGAGATTATAAAGAACTTAGTTAGGTCTGTGCTTACTGCATGGAAAAAACCAGACAGGAGCATTTGGGAGTACCGTACTAAGAAGCATCATTTTGTTTTCTCTAAAGTGATGAGCTGGGTGGCTATAGATAGAGCTTCTTTAATTGCAGAACTACTTCAGCGCGATTATTATGCAATTGAATGGCGTAAGGAAGCCGATATAATTAAAAAAGAGGTTCACGAAAAAGGGTGGAATGAGGAGTTACAGACTTTCACTCAGGCATATGAAAATACAGATGCTGACTCTTCACTGCTGCTAATGTATTTTTATGATTTTATTGACGTTAAAGATGAGCGTTTTGTAAAGACTGTTCAGTATCTGAAGAAAGAACTTTATCATGAGGGACTAATGTATAGATATAAGGCAGAAGACGATTTTGGTGTTCCTACATCATCGTTTACTATTTGTACGTTTTGGCTCATTGATGCTCTTTACATGATTGGAGAGAAGGATGAGGCAAAAGAAATTTTTGAGAATATGATCTCTTATTCAAACCACCTCGGACTTTATAGTGAGGATCTTGATTTTGAGTCGAAGCGACAGCTTGGTAATTTTCCTCAGGCATATTCTCACCTTGCTTTTATTAATACAGCTGTACTTTTCTCTGAAGAAAAGAAGATATCTCAATTTATTAAAGCTTAACGAGAAGGAATATTTGAGTTTATTTTTGCAAAAGAGTCAGGGTAGTTTTTATTTATAAAATCTATAAGTTTCTCGCGAACATAGACTCTCAAATCCCAGTTGTTTCCCGAATTGGAGCTGCTTACAAGTACTCTGAGCTCTTTGTACCATTGCTTGCTATCGGTTACTTGAATGTTTTGTACTCTACCATCCCAATTTGGATTGTCTTTAACAATACGAGCCA
>DATGMV010000275.1:0-8059 GCA_035307185.1 Fermentimonas sp.
CCTCCTTTTCTATGTATAAATTCTATTGTAATAGTCTTATTATAAACTATCGCTTAAGTCTTATTATTAACTATCGCTTTAGTCTTATTATAAACTATTGTTTAAGTTTTATTATAAACTATCGCCAAAATCTTCCTTGAACTTTGCAATTAGCTTTTGTGGCCAGTCGCTCACCGGTTCAAGTCCGCCCATGAAGAAACGTAGAACAGGAGGTTCATAAACAAAACGTAAACCACCAATAAGCTCTCGGTTCTCATACAGCCAAGCCATTCTGTCTGCCACATATTTTATTTGAGATAGAGTGAAAACTCTACGGGGTACTGCGAGACGAACAAGTTCCATATCTGCAAATGTTTCGTTTCCATATTCATCTCTTTGATTTGAAACTGAACCTCTCTCCATTCCTCTAATTCCGGAAATAAGGAATAGAGCCGCTGCAAGTGAGCCTGCCGGATATTGAGTCTGTGGGATATGCTCGCACACTTTCATTGCGTTAACGTGGGCTCCAAGTACTCCTGCAGGGGTTACCATTGGCACTCCATGAGACTCTAAGCTATCTACGAGATAGGCAATGAAGTCGGGGCTTTGGCGAATCATGGTTTCATCTAATGTTTCATATAGTCCAACCGCCATTGCTTCAATTTCACGAACAGAGATACCTCCATAAGTGAGATAGCCTTCAAAAAGAGGTACAAGTGCCTCCATTTCGCGATATATATCAATATCATTTGTGCAGATTCCACCTCCACGAGAAGAGCTTAGTTTGCGTGCAGAGAAATATACGATATGACAAAGGTCAGTCATTATTTTAATAATATCTCCTAATGAGCTGTCTTTGAATTCCTCTTCGCGAAGATGAACCAAATAGGCGTTTTCTCCAAGTAAGCTTGCATCGAGTACCAGACGAATGTTGTATTTATCTGCAACTGCCCTAACATCTCTTAGATTCTGAACAGAAAATGGTTGTCCACCAATTAAATTGGTTGATGCCTCCATACGGATAAATGGGATATTCTTGGCTCCGTGAACTTTTATAATTTCCTCAAGCTTTTCAATATTCATATTTCCTTTAAAAGGATGTCTTGAATTAATTACATATCCCTCATCATAAAGCAACTCGGCAATTTTACCACCATACTGTGTAATGTGAGCCATTGTAGTTGTAAAGTGATAGTTCATAGGAATTAAACTACCCTTTCTTACGTATGCGTTTGAAAGTATGTTTTCTGCCGCACGCCCCTGGTGTACAGGTAAGTAGTATTTTTTACCCAATACCTCTTCAACTGCTTTTTGTAAACGGACAAAACTTTGTGAGCCTGCGTATGCATCATCTGCCTGCATCATTGCAGCCATCTGATTGTCGCTCATTGCATTTGTGCCACTGTCAGTTAGCATATCCAGAAATACATCATTGGTAGATAACCTAAATGTATTGTAACCTCCTTCTTCTAATGCTGCAAGTCTTCTCTCTATTGGTACAAGATTGAGCTTTTGTACAACTTTAACTTTGTGTAGTTCCAAAGGGATATTTTCCCCATAATAAAACTTGATTTCTTCCATGTTGATAAATATCTGTTTCTATTAATTGTGTGTTATATAATCTGTTCAATGTTTTTCCGGAAGTTCTTCATTAGTCTAATTGATCGAATTTGACTTCTGATTGTTGAAATCTGTTATATTTTATTTGTTTTCACTCGATAAATGTAAATAGTAAGTTGCAAATATAGAAAAAATATTCTTTACTATAATTATCTTAACGACCTGAATTCTTATGCCGGAGCTGTTAATCTATTAAAGGTGACTGTTAATCTATTAAAGGTGACTGTTAATCCATTAAAGTATGTGTGAGATTGTACTATTAAAAATAAAAATTCATATATTTGCGGGGATATAACATAAATAATCATCATTGATAAATTTTTTTTAAATACAAAGTCATGGATAAACCATATGCGATTGGAGTTGACGTTGGCGGTACAAACACTGTAGTTGGTATAGTTGACAAAAGAGCTCAAACTTTAGTAAGCGGAAGTATTAAAACAGGAAAACACTCTGAGGTTGAAGTATATCTTGATGAGCTTAATGATCTTATTGATGAGCTAATCGGAAAAATTACAACTAAAGATCAAATTAAAGGTATTGGAGCGGGCACACCAAATGGAAACTATTTTACAGGTAGCATTGAGTTTGCTCCTAATCTACCTTGGAAAGGAGTAATACCTTTTGCACAACTGCTTGAAGATAGAACAGGTATTCCGGTTGCATTAACAAATGATGCTAATGCAGCAGCAATTGGTGAGATGGCATATGGAGCCGCTCGAGGTATGAAAGATTTTATTGTTATTACATTAGGTACAGGTGTAGGTAGTGGAATAGTAGTAAATGGACAGCTTGTATATGGCAATGATGGCTTTGCAGGTGAATTGGGACACACAATTGTGAGACGTGAAAATGGTCGCGTATGTGGTTGTGGCAGACATGGATGTCTTGAAGCTTATGCTTCTGCAACAGGTCTGGCACGAACAGCACGTGAGATTCTTAAAGATAGACCCGATGCAAAATCGCTACTTAGAGATATCCCATCTGAGGAATTGACATCAAAAGACGTTTTTGATGCAGCTATGAAGGATGATGAAATAGCAAAAGAGATTTTTAAATTTACAGGAAAGATATTGGGTGAGTCATTTGCCGACTTTGTAGCATTTTCAAGTCCCGAAGCCATTATTCTTTTTGGAGGACTTTCAAAAGCAGGAGATCTTATAATGGATCCTATCCGCGAGAGTATGGAGAGTAATTTACTGCCAATATATCAAAATAAGGTAAAATTGATGTTCTCAGAATTAAAAGAGAGCGATGCTGCTGTATTAGGAGCAAGCGCATTGGGCTGGGAAGTAAGATGAGATAAGACTTTTATTATAATGATTAGTCTTAAATAACCTTTACAGGTTTTTATGAGGGTGTTGCGTACTGCAACATCCTCATATTTTTTAGTGTACACTCATACACTTAATGTTTATCATATTTTAATGTGCTCTTAAACACTTAATTTACTCTTAAACACTTAATGTTTATCAGGTTAGAGGAGAGTAACAAAATCGTAACCAAATCTTCATTATAACTTAACCTCAAATAGTATAACTGAGCTGCTATAACCTATATATTTGCAATATAATTTTCATTCTCTCAATAATTAGGTGGCTAAAGTTCAAATAAAATATAAAGCCCCAAGGTTCAGCCTGCAAGTGATTGTCGGCTGTTTTTTTATTTTCCCAAAACTAATGATTTATTTCCTGAAAATAAGCGATAGATTTTATACCTTTGTATACTTGAAAAATAATTAGGTTAAAAAAGTTGTAAAATGTCACGTAAGATTCAAACAGCACTCATATCAGTTTACCATAAGGATGGTTTGGAAGAAATTCTTCATGAGTTAAATAAGCTTCAGGTTAAATTTATTTCTACAGGTGGAACAAGAGATTTTATTAACTCTTTGGGGTATGAATGTGATACAGTGGAGGATGTAAGTGGTTATCCCTCCATTCTTGGAGGTAGGGTGAAAACACTACACCCTAAAATTTTTGGCGGAATACTTTATAGAAGAGATAACGAATCTGATAAGAAACAGGTTAAATCTTACGATATTCCATCTATCGATTTAGTTATTGTTGATCTATATCCGTTTGAAGAGACAGTTGCAGCAGGTGGAACCGAAGAAGAAATTATTGAGAAAATAGATATTGGTGGAATATCGTTGATAAGAGGTGCAGCAAAGAATTTCAAAGATGTTCTTGTTGTTGCATCTAAGGATCAATATTCACCACTTTTAAATTTACTAAAAGAGAGCAACGCAACTACAACTATTGAAGAACGCAAGCAATTTGCAGCGGAAGCTTTCAAGGTCTCTTCAGGATATGACTCCGCCATATTTAACTATTTTGATGGTGAGAAGAAATCGGCCTTACGTCTTGCACATAACGATTTAAAGCAGTTGAGATATGGAGAAAATCCACATCAGAAAGGATCTTTCTATGGTAATTTTGATGAAGTTTTTGAACAGATACATGGCAAGGAGATATCCTATAATAATTTGTTAGACATAGACTCTGCTGTATCTTTAATTGCTGACTTCAACGAAACAGCTTTAGCTATTTTAAAACATAACAATGCCTGCGGCATGGCGTGTAGACCAACTGTTAAAGAAGCATGGGATGCAGCACTTGCTGCCGATCCGGTTTCAGCATTCGGAGGTGTTGTTGTAACAAACAGGCAGGTAAACAAAGAAGCTGCAGAGGCTATTAATGAAATATTCTTTGAGGTGATCATAGCACCCGGATACGATAAAGATGCTTTAGAAATTTTGTTTCAGAAGAAAAATCGAGTAATTTTGATACTCAAAGCAGTAGATAAAGCTACACAAAAGCTTCAGATTCGTTCAGCTCTAAATGGTGTACTTGTACAAGATGTTAATGATAGTGTTCAGAGCAGCACTGATATTAAAGTAGTTACAGAAGCTACACCTACTGAAAAAGAAATTGACGATCTACTATTTGCCAATATATTAGTGAAGCATACTAAATCAAACGCCATCGTTTTAGCTAAAAACAGACAATTAATTGCCAGTGGTACTGGTCAAACTTCTCGTGTAGATGCTTTGAAGCAAGCTATAGAAAAGGCCGGCACCTTTAATTTCGATCTGAATGGCGCAGTTATGGCAAGTGATGCTTTCTTTCCTTTCCCGGATTGCGTAGAAATCGCACATGAAGCAGGTATCACATCTGTAATACAACCGGGAGGCTCTATACGTGATACTGAATCGATAGATTATTGTAATAAAAACGGAATGTCAATGGTAACAACCGGAGTAAGACATTTTAAACACTGAAAACTCAAAACTTAACTATGGGCTTATTTTCATTTACACAGGAGCTGGCAATGGACCTTGGTACCGCCAACTCTATAATAGTGAACAGCGCAGGTAAAATATTGCTGGACGAACCTTCAATTGTTGCGCTGGATCGCAAAACAGAGAAAATGATTGCTCTGGGCGAGAAGGCAAGACAAATGCATGGGAAAACTCATGAGAACATTCGTACGGTTAGACCGCTAAGAGACGGAGTAATTGCCGATTTTAATGCCGCGGAACAGATGATTCGCGAGATGATTAAAATGGCAAATAAAAATAAAAGAGGAATGTTCTCACCATCGTTGCGTGTGGTTATTTGTATTCCCTCAGGTAGTACTGAAGTGGAAATAAGAGCAGTTAGAGACTCTGCCGAACACGCCGGAGGACGAGATGTATTTATGATTTTTGAACCAATGGCTGCAGCCTTAGGTATTGGACTGGATGTTGAAGCCCCTGAAGGCAACATGATTGTTGATATAGGTGGTGGTACAACTGAAATTGCAGTTATCTCGTTGGGCGGAATAGTATCTAATAAGTCGATAAAGATTGCAGGAGATGATTTCACTGAGGATATTCAAGACTATATGGGTCGTCAGCACAATATCAAAGTAGGTGATCGTACTGCAGAACAGATAAAAATAAATGTAGGTTCAGTTTTAACCGAATTGGATAATCCTCCTGAAGATTACATTGTGCATGGTCCTAACAGAATGACTTCTTTGCCAATGGATGTTCCTGTATCATATCAGGAAATTGCCCATTGTATAGAGAAATCAGTTTCTAAGGTAGACTCAGCGGTTCTAAGTGCTCTTGAGCAAACTCCCCCCGAATTGTATGCAGATATTGTACGTAATGGTATTTATCTAACAGGTGGTGGAGCATTACTTAGAGGATTGGATAAGAGGTTAACCGATAAGATTGGAATTCCTTTCCGCGTAGTTGACGACCCACTTCATATAGTGGCCAAAGGTACAGGTATTGCATTGAGAAATATTAGTAAATTCAGCTTTTTGATGCGTTAATGCGCAATTTATTCAACTTCATTATAAGAAATAGTCACTGGATGCTTGCAACACTGTTAATAGCATTCAGTTTCTATCTTGTTTTTGCACATAACTCATATCAGAGAAGTGTGTATCTTAATTCTTCTAATAAGGTAATGGGGTGGATATATAATACTTCTAACAATGTAACATCGTTTGTGCATTTGAAGAAGAGCAATCAATTGTTGCTTGAGCAAAATGCAACATTAGAGAGTGAACTTTATCTGCTAAGGTCTACACTAAACGATCTTGTTTCATCAGACTCCTCAAATGTTGTTGCATTTGCAAATGACTCCATAGCACAATCTCAGTTTAGTTTTATACCGTCTGAGGTTGTGAACATGAGTTTCTCAGGCCCTAATAATTTCATTACTATAAACAGAGGTTCAATTGATGGAATTAAACCTGATATGGGAGTTATTTCTCAAAGAGGAGTAGTGGGAGTTGTTTCAAATGTATCTACAAATTTCTCATTGGTAATACCTATAATCAACCCTCTTTTTAGGTTAAGTGCTAAATTAAAGAACTCAGATAATTACGGATCTTTATCATGGAACGG
The DNA here is from genome assembly GCA_035307185.1 of Fermentimonas sp. Lineage (GTDB taxonomy): Bacteria > Bacteroidota > Bacteroidia > Bacteroidales > Dysgonomonadaceae > Proteiniphilum. The sequence goes on from DATGMV010000275.1 coordinate 6,506, forward strand.
AAAGAATCTAAATGAAGCGCAATTGGGAGAATTGCCTAAGCATGAAGTCTATAATAATGGAGATACAGTTGTTACAAGTTTCTCTCGCATTTTTCCCAAACAGCTTATTATAGGTTTTGTAAGTAGAATAGGAGAATCTAAAGATGATAACTTCAATACTTTTGAAGTAGAGCTTGCTACAGATTTCAAATCTCTTCAGAATGTACTTATCATAAGTGATATGTACTACGAAGAGCAGAAGGCATTAGAATCAGTAGCTAAGAGGTGAAGTTTCTTTATTAAAGTTTACAAAAATATGAAAATAAGATATTTACAAGAGGTTTTTATATTTATCCTACTTATAATGTTGCAAGTCATATTATTAAACAGAATCAATGTATTTGGTTATGCAACACCTGTTTTATATATCTATTTTCTTTTAAAACTACCTATTGGAAGAAATCACTTCTTTACTATCATATCCGGTTTTCTAATTGGTTTAATAATCGATATCTTCTTAAACACTCCGGGAATGAATGCGGCAGCTACAACAATTGTAGCTACCTTTAGAAAACCAATACTTAATTTATTTTACGACAGAGAGATATTTGATGAGTTTGTCCCGGGAATGAATACAGGAGCATCTCAGTTTGTGCGATTTACCGTTTTTACTGTATTATTTCACTTAACTTTACTGTTTTTCATTGAATCATTTACTCTGTTCAATGCAGTAGATACTTTTTTGAGAATTATAGCATCCTCCATTGTCTCAATACTTATAATTATCTCAATGGATGGTTTAATATATAGAAAGAAATCAAGTGAACAGACCTAAGAATTTAGCTAACAGACAGTATATTATTGCCGCAATTGTGGTGATAATTGGCGTTATTTATTTAATGCAACTGTTCAACTTGCAGATATTAAGTCCACAGTACAGAGATTATGCCGATAGCAATGCTTTTTTAAGACGGACTTTATATCCGGCGCGCGGAGCCATTTATGATAGAAATGGAGAGCTGCTCGTGTATAACCGTCCCACCTACGATGTAATGATGGTAGTGAGAGAAATGACGAGTTTTGATACGTTAGATTTCTGCAATACTCTTAATATCGATATAGATAGATTCCTTCAGTTAGACCATGAGATGAGAGACAGACGCAGAAATCCCGGTTATTCCTCATATACACCACAGCTGTTTATGTCGCAACTCGATGTTGAGGAATACGGACTACTTCAAGAGAAATTATATAAGTTCCCCGGTATTTATATTCAAAGCAGAACCGAAAGACAGTATAATTACCCTAATATGGGACTCATTTTCGGCTATATCGCAGAAGTAGATAAGAAAAGGATAGCCGATGATCCCTATTATGTTAGAGGAGATTATGTAGGAAAATCGGGTATTGAGTTGTCTCATGAAGTAGATCTAAGAGGTGAGAAAGGTGTTGAAATATTACTTAGAGATGCACATGGAAGGGTGCAGGGGCGTTATGATGATGGTAATCAAGACAAAGCACCCGTTTCAGGAAAGGATTTAACGCTTGGTATAGATATTGAAATGCAGGCATATG
>DATGMV010000276.1:0-2604 GCA_035307185.1 Fermentimonas sp.
ATCCTTGAATGCTTGCAAAAGCATAGGGCCAACTGCTTGACCTGCGGCGACACCTAACATATTAAAGGGTTGACTTACCGTTCCTGCAGCATTATATAATCCGATTTTTTGGATAGAAACTCCTAAGCCTTTCATCAATAATCGATCTGAAGAGTCTATTAAATAACTGGAATAATAATGAGGAACAGCAGGTAAACTGATTTTTAATTGTTGTTTAACAAACCGCCATTTGAAATTAAATATCGGCGAAATCTTATGTCTTCTATTTACAGGCCACCAATAGCTCATTTGTAATAAAAGTTGCACAAAGCCTGCGGAATAAAACCATCCTAAATATCCTAATTGATACTTAGCAATAAATAACCAATTGAGTCCCACAATTAAAAAACCAAAAATCAAACTTCTGCTCGCTATCTGTAAGGGTTTTTCTTTAAACCTATAATAAGTGATGCCTATCAATGCCGTAGGCCCAAAAAGTACAACAGGCAAGGTATTTGAAAGCACAATATGCCAAGTATGATGTTGCGCTTCTGCAGGAATGAACAAATAAATAATACCCGCTAATATCAAGGCATAAGGAATATTCCAAAGGATTAAAAAGCCATAAAGTTGTCGCCAACCTATTTTGTAAAGCCCTGGATTTTTCACAAACATATTGCCCATGACTATGTTCAAACCTAAGGTGCTAAATATTGAAACTGCTCCAATTAATGCTGTGATGATTCCAAATACTCCAAAATCCGTTTCTGTTAAAAAAGGCGTAATGAGCGGTAAGACAAAGATACTCGCCACTCGAGGTATCTGAGGAGCCAATCCATATATTAAAGTATGTGAAAATAGCTTTCTAATCATAAGCTAATCGTATGTATTTCTACAAGAGGGCGTTAAGTGTGATCGTATGAAATATTTCTATGCTTCAAAGATACTTAATTGATATCTCTAAATTGCGGATCTCTTATTCGTTTTAAAAGGACGATGTTATCTGCATTCTGTAAGTACATCATTATAGCTGATAGTTTTTAAACATCAACAATTCATAAAAAAAGTGGAAGACGATAACTCGCCCTCCACTCTCTTCAATAATTAGTATTCCTATTTATTGCTTAATTAAATTTACTTTTTTCGTAAAGACTCCATGCTCAGTATGTACATGGATCCAATACATACCGTCAGCATATTTATCTAAATTCACTTCTTTACTAAAGAACTCATCTGATTGATTGATATTTATTTCTTGAAGAGTTCTTCCTGTAACATCAGTTATTGAGATAGCCAACATTGGTGACTCTGTACTATTCTTAATCATAATGTTTCCTTTCGTAGGATTCGGATAAACAACAATACTGTTATCTTCCGCATTTCTTTCTCCAATAGAAACCATATGTGTAGAAATAGAATCAGAAATAGCTCCACAATCATTTCCTACTTCTAAAGTAACTATATAATTACCTCTTTCTGCGTAAGTATGTGTAGGTTCAGCTTCTGCACTATAAACCCCATCTCCAAAATGCCAGAAGTAATCTGTTACATTTTGAGGATTAATAGCTGAAAACTTAAAGGTATTTTGTGAAATGTTATTAGCAGCAATACCATCCATATCAGCTACTTCTTGATTAGAGTAAGCAACAACGATAGTATCTGTTACAACACAACCATTAAATGCTTCTACCATTACAGTATAAGTTCCTGGAGTACTAATAGTCGTATATCTACCTAAAGAACCATTACTCCATGTATAGACTTCTCCATCAGGACCAGCATCTAACTCTAATTGACCACCAAGACATAAAGTGGTATCAGGACCTAAGTCAACTGCTGGATTGTGTCTAATTGTTACATCAATCGTATCTGACGCAGAACAACCAAACTCATTGGTCACTGTCACGCTATAGCTTCCAGATTGGAACACTGTTCTATACCTCTCCGTAGAGCTATTATCCCATAAATACGTTACATTATCAGGATGAGATCCTGCATCTAACACACCTGGATTTTGTGGCGAGGTGCATAAATTTAATGTATTAGGTAAGTTTAGATTAACTTCCGGATTAATTATAGCTTCAACTGCTACTAAATCACTCTCACATCCACCCATAGAGTAATGAATAGTTCCGTTAAAAATTCTACCTACGTTGACACCACTAAATTCACTACACAAACCGTCGCCTCCTTCAAATAATAAATCCGCATTTGAATGTGTTGAGTTTGCTGCAGTTCCATTGGTATAACTCGCGTTATAGAACACATAAATTCCGTAAGTAGTATTCGCATCTAATTCTATAGGATTACTTAATGGTATTTTTATATTTCCAGCACCATAACTCATGTTAATCGTTTCATGCAAAGTCCAAGCTGCAGCATTTTGGTTAAATCCAACATATCCACCTTCTCTATAATACACCTTAACTACTGACCCGCTCCCGGTTGCTAAAGCAGTAAAACTATCTACATTTAAAGCGGATTGTGCCGTTAGATTAAACATCGTACCACCGCTACATCCATTTCCTCCACTGCTTAAAGTGTGAAGTGAATCATTTCCACCACCTGAGCCTCCTAAACCTGCAGCCACCCAGTACGTAGTAGAATTTGTTAAATAAGGTGTAG
>DATGMV010000277.1:0-11830 GCA_035307185.1 Fermentimonas sp.
TGCTTCGGCAAGTGTGAGTCCGTCTGCCCTGCTAACTGAGGTGTCTAACAAACCCCCTTTTGAAAGTTCGCCAAGTATACCCATAATTCCACCTGCACGGTTGACATCCTGAATATGATATTTTGTGGAATTTGGTGCTACCTTGCAAATGCATGGCACACGACGTGAGAGTGCATCTATGTCATCGAGATTGAATTCAACTTTTCCTTCATGTGCAATTGCGAGGGTATGCAGGATTGTATTGGTTGATCCTCCCATTGCAATATCGAGCGTCATAGCATTTAAAAATGCTTCGCGAGTTGCTATATTACGTGGAAGTACGCTTTCATCTCCTTCGAAATAATACTTTTCTGCGTTTATTACAATTTGTTTGGCTGCTTTTAGAAACAGCTTTTTACGGTTTTCGTGAGTAGCCAAGATAGTACCATTGCCCGGTAATGCCAATCCTATTGCTTCGTTGAGACAGTTCATTGAGTTGGCAGTAAACATTCCTGAACATGAGCCGCATGTGGGACACGCTGAGACTTCGAGTTGTGCAACTCTCTCATCAGAGACGTTTTCGTCTGCTGACTCAATCATAGCGTTGATAAGATCTACCTGCTCACCGCCTATCTTGCCAGCTTCCATTGGTCCTCCCGACACAAATATGGTAGGAATATTAAGTCGCATTGCTGCAATCTGCATCCCGGGTGTTATTTTATCACAGTTACTTATACAAACAAGTGCATCTGCTTTATGTGCATTGACCATATACTCGATAGAGTCGGCAATGAGATCGCGCGAGGGAAGTGAGTAAAGCATGCCGTCATGCCCCATAGCGATGCCGTCATCTACTGCAATTGTATTGAATTCTGCAGCAAAACAGCCAAGTTTCTCGATCTCTTTTTTCACGAGCTGACCAATGTCGTGAAGATGTACGTGACCCGGTACAAATTGTGTGAATGAGTTGGCTATGGCAATGATTGGTTTTCCCATCTGCTCTCTGGTCATACCATTTGCATGCCAAAGTGCTCTGGCACCTGCCATTCTCCTACCCTGTGTGCTGGTGGCACTACGCAGATTGCTTATTTTATTTGACTTACTGTTCATTTTATTTGTCTGCTTACTAATGATTCACTTACTATTTTAACAATAATACTTTGTGAATCAATATCTCTTAGAGATTTATAATCTATTTGTTTTTTATGTAGTTTGTAACCCACTCTCCTACTTCACTTAGTTTGTATGCTTTGCCTCCATCGGAGATATCTTCGGTTACAACACCGGCTTCGAGACTTGCATTTACTGCTTCGCGGATTAATGCTCCTTCGTCCATTAGTTCGAATGCATATTCGAACATTAGTGCAACAGAGAGAATCATTGCAAGTGGATTTGCTATGTCTTTACCTGCTGCTTGAGGGTATGATCCGTGTATAGGTTCAAAAAGTGATGTATGTATTCCTATTGATGCTGATGGAAGAAGCCCCATTGAACCGGTTATAACAGATGCCTCATCTGTTAGAATATCTCCAAAAAGATTTTCTGTTACCATTACATCAAAGCTTTTTGGCCACTGAATGATACGCATTGCAGCGTTGTCTACAAAAAGATAGTCGGTTTCAATATCGGGATATTGAGGTGCAATTTCCTGTGCTATTTGTCTCCATAGTCTTGATGTTGCAATTACATTTGCTTTATCTACAACGGTTAGCTTTTTTCTGCGCTGTCCGGCAAATTTATATGCAAGATGTAATACTCTTTCGATTTCTTCACGTGTATAAACGGATGTGTCATATGCGGTATCGCCATCTTCACTGCGACCTTGCGGTTTGCCAAAATATATTCCACCGGTGAGTTCTCTGATGCATACGAAGTCTGCCCCTTCAACTAAATCGGCACGAAGTGGTGATTTATGTAAAAGAGAAGGGAAAGTCATAACGGGACGAATATTCCCGTAGAGCCCCAACTGTTTGCGCATACGCAATAGCCCTTGCTCAGGGCGCACCTTAGCGTTAGGGTCGTTGTCATATTTTGGGTCTCCTATAGCTCCAAATAGAACTGCATCGCTTTTCATGCAAAGCTCATGTGTTTGCGAAGGATACGGGTCGCCGGTTACATCTATTGCATTTGCTCCTACAATTGCCTCTTCGTACTTGAGTTCGTGTTTGAATTTATTGCAGACTGCTTCTGTTACTTTTAATGCCTGTTTCATTATTTCCGGACCTATTCCGTCTCCCGGCAATACCGCTATATTTAATTTCATTCTTTGTTTGTTTATAATGTGGAATCTGGGTTATATAACTTTATTTTTTTTCTCCTGTAATTATTTTATCCTATTTCAAGATAACCTGCTTTAAGACCTGTTCATTATTTAGTTTTTAAACCAAAGTTTAAATGAGGTTCATATTTATGGAAGAGGTAAGTAATTCATATTTGGAATATTACCGCTTTCGAGCATGTTAAGCATCTTCAATGTAGCTTTAATTGCAGCTACTGTTTGGTCGATATTAAGTGCTCTGGTTTTGAAAATCTTTTCTTCGAACTTCCATGTTATGATTGTTTGTACATATGCGTTGGTTTTACCTCCCGGAGGGATCACAACCTCATAGTCGATTAGCTCCGGCACTGGCTTACCTAACTTCCTGTATATCTTAAACATGGCTTTTGAGAATGCATGATATTGCCCTTCCCCTGCTGATGTCTCCTGATAAACTTCACCTTTTATTGAAATCTTTACTGTTGCCGTTGGCCTCAAACCATCGGTTAAGGATAGTGAGTAGTTTAGCATTTTAATGTCTTTGAAGTCGTTGCCATTTTTGAGTACATCTGATACTATGTATGGCAATTCATCAAGACTTACTATCTCTTTTTTATCTCCAAGTTCAATTATTCTTGCAGTAACTTTTTTTGTAGCCTCTTCATCGAGCTCAATGCCTAAAGTTTCAAGATTCTTAATGATATTTGAACGACCTGCATTTTTGCCTAATGCATACTCTCTGTAGCGACCAAAACGCTCGGGCATGAGGTCGTTGAAGTAGAGGTTTTTCTTTTTATCGCCATCGGCATGTACACCGGCGACCTGTGTGAAAACGTTATCTCCAATTACAGGCTTATTGTTGGGTATTCTTACTCCTGAGTAGCTTTCTACCACCTTGCTCACGTTATACAACTTGCTTTCAACCATGTTGGTTTGCAAGCCCATATGGTCGTGGATGAGTGCAGCAACACTTGTTAGAGGGGCATTACCGGCTCTTTCTCCAAGTCCGTTTACAGTTACATGAACTCCTTTCACACCTGCTTTTATTGCTTCAAAGACATTGGCTACAGCAAGATCATAGTCGTTATGAGCATGAAAATCGAAATGTATGCCGGGGTAGCGTTGTATCATTTCACTGCAAAACATTTTTGTTTCATCGGGATTTAAGATTCCAAGTGTATCAGGTAACATAAACCTGGTTATGGGTTCTTTTATAAGAGAGTCCATCATATGGAATACATACTCTTTTGAGTCGCGCATACCGTTTGACCAATCTTCTAAATAGAGGTTAACGGTTAGCCCCATTTCCTTAGCCTTGTTTACACACTCTTTTACATCCTGCAGATGCTCTTCAGCAGTTTTCTTTAGCTGATAGGTGCAATGCTTTAGAGACCCTTTGCAGAGCAGGTTTACCACTTTGCACCCTGCGTCGACTATCCACTGGAGAGAAGTGCCTCCATCAACAAACTCAAGTACTTCGAGTTTGTCGATATAACCATTGACTTTTGCCCATTGAGCCATTTTTTGGACGGACAAGAATTCACCTTCTGATACTCGTGCAGATGCAATTTCTACCCTGTCGACCTTCAACTCATCGAGCAGTAGGTTTACTATGCTTAACTTCTCTTGTGCTGCAAATGATACACCCGATGTTTGCTCTCCATCGCGAAGTGTGGTGTCCATTATCTCTATCTTTCTCATTTCTCCCAAAATGTTATTTTTTATGGGTCATAAATGAATTTTGTTTCAATTTAATATGCAAATGGGCGTTTATCCTCGTATTGCAATATCTTATCCATATTAGACATCAGAAAATCGATATCATCAAGCCCTTTCAAAAGACATTCTTTTTTGTAGGCATTAATTTCAAACGATTCTGATTTTCCGGTGGCGTTGTTTGTTATGGTTTGCTCTTCCAAATTTACAGTTACTGTTGCTTTGGGATCGTTGTCTGAAGATTTGAATAGTTCGCTTAAGAATTCATCCGATACCACTACAGGAAGTATGCCGTTGTTGAGTGCGTTACCTCGAAATATATCTGCAAAGAAGCTTGATACCACTACTTTAAATCCATAACCACCAATTGCCCAAGCAGCATGCTCACGACTACTACCATTATCAAAGTTTTCCCCCGCCACAAGCACCTCTCCAGTGAATGTGGGGTTGTTAAGAACAAAGTCTTCTTTGGGATTGCCATCCTTATCATATCGCCAGTCGGCAAAGAGGTTGTCTCCAAAGCCTTCTCTTGTTGTTGCTTTAAGAAATCGAGCGGGGATTATCTGGTCGGTGTCCACATTCTCTATTGGAAGTGGTACATATGTTGATGTTATTGTTTTAAATTTCTCCATAATGCGTGAGTTATTAAGGTTGAGTTATTTTACCGGTTACAGCTGCTGCAGCTGCTACTAAAGGACTTGCAAGGATAGTTCTTGCTCCGGGTCCCTGACGACCTTCGAAGTTACGATTGGATGTTGATACGGCATATTTTCCTGCCGGTACCTTGTCATCATTCATTGCAAGACAGGCTGAACATCCGGGTTGACGAATTTCGAATCCTGCTTCTTGAAGGATTTTATCAAGTCCTTCTTCTTTAATTTGCTTACGTACTTGCCAGCTTCCGGGAACAAGCCAAGCTGTTACGTTGTCGGCTTTCTTTTTCCCTTTTACGTATTCAGTAAATTGCCTGAAGTCTTCAATACGACCGTTTGTGCAACTGCCAAGGAATACATAGTCAATTTCTTTACCTTCGAGTTTCTGCCCTGGTGTGAAGCCCATGTATCTAAGCGATTTCTCAAATGAGATTTTACCTGCGGCGTCTATATCATTAAGTTCGGGGATTGAGCCATATATTGGCATTCCCATTCCTGGATTGGTACCGTAGGTTATCATTGGAGGAATTTTTGTTGCATCGAAAGTAACTTCTTTGTCAAACTTGGCTCCTTCATCAGTTTTGAGGGTTTTCCAATATGCAAGTGCTTCTTCCCATCTTTCTCCCTTAGGTGCAAACTCACGTCCTTTGATGTAGTTGAATGTTGTTTCGTCCGGAGCAATTAATCCTCCTCGAGCTCCCATTTCTATACTTAGGTTACAAAGTGTCATTCGCTGCTCCATGGTTAGATTACGAACTGCTTCGCCTGCGTATTCTACAAAGTATCCGGTGGCTCCACCCGTGCTGAGCTGAGATATCATATAGAGTGCCATATCTTTAGATCCTACATTCTCGCTCAACTTCCCTTCGAAGTTAATTCGCATGGTTTTGGGGCGTGTTTGAAGTATACATTGTGACGCAAGTACCATTTCTACCTCACTTGTGCCAATACCAAATGCAATTGCACCAAATGCACCATGTGTGGAGGTGTGACTGTCGCCACAAACTATGGTCATACCAGGCTGAGTATAACCGTTTTCGGGTCCTATTACATGCACAATTCCATTCTTAGGGTTGCCTAATCCGTAGTATGTTAGACCAAACTCTTTAGCATTTTTAGACAAGGTTTCTACCTGAAAGCGTGAAATTTTATCTCGGATAGGCTTTTCTTGTCCCATTGTTGGAATATTATGATCGGCGGTGAGAGTAGTATTCTCGGGACGGAGTACTTTTAACCCCCTCTTGCGCAGTCCGTTAAATGCTTGCGGACTTGTAACTTCGTGGCAGAGATGCCGATCGATGTATAGTTGCGTGGGACCATCAGTTACTGTTGTAACCTCATGTGCGTCCCATATTTTGTCGAAAAGAGTTTTCATATAATTATGATTAAAATATTGTTTGATTTATTATTTATTATTTATTGCTTTATCGTTTCTTGAATCTAATTGCCTTATTTGAAATTAGTTATCAATTGCAACTAATTATTTGATTTGAACTTAGAAATTAATTGAAGCTAATTTCTTGTTTAAAACTTAGCATTTGATTGAAACTAATTTATTGATTTGATGTTTGTTGTTTTTATTAATTCAATAACTATTTTATTTACTCCTCTGTGAATTTATTTACAGCATCGATATATGCCTCTACTGAAGCAGCTACAATATCTGTATTGGCAGAGAATCCGTAATAATGGATTCCATTATATTCTACTTGCATGTGAACCTTACCAATATCGTCACTTCCATGATCGATTGCTTGTATTAGGAATTCTTGAATTTTCATTTCGCGACGTATGATATTTTTAACCGCACGTATTGCAGCATCAACAGGACCATTTCCTGATGCGGTGGCTTCAAAATTCTCACCCGCAATGTTAAGACCTATGCTTGCAACATCTCTCACCCCAATTCCACAAACGACTTGTAAATAGTTTATCTTTATTCTGTTAAGCCTTCCTTCTTTGCCTACAAGCATGAGAACATCATCATCGTTTACGCTTTTCTTTTGATCTGCAAGCTCAAGGAACTTCTGATAAACGTTATCTAATTCAGAAGGTTCAAGTTTTACACCAAGAATCTCCAATCGGTTGTTGAGTGCAGCACGACCGCTTCTTGCAGTTAGTACTATTGCATTATCATCAATACCTACATCCTTCGGGTCGATTATTTCATATGTTTCTACATTTTTTAGGACTCCGTCTTGATGGATTCCGGATGAGTGAGCAAATGCATTTCTACCTACAATAGCCTTGTTAGGTTGCACAGGCATATTCATTAGACTGGATACCATTCTGCTTGTTGAGTATATATGCTTTGTATTGATATTTGTATCAAACCCACGGTCTTTATGACTTTTTAGTGCCATTACAACCTCTTCAAGTGAGGTATTGCCTGCTCGTTCACCTATTCCGTTTAAAGTTACCTCAACCTGACGAGCTCCATTTATAACACCTGATATGGTGTTGGCAGTAGCCATTCCTAAATCTTGATGACAATGTGTTGCAAGGATTGCATTTTTCAAATCAACATTATCAACAAGATACTTTATCTTAGCTCCGTATTCATCCGGAAAGCAATAGCCGGTGGTGTCCGGAATGTTAACCACTGTAGCACCGGCATCTACTACTGCCTGAACTACACGTGCGAGGTATTCATTTTCTGTTCGTCCGGCATCTTCAGCATAAAATTCAACATCGTCTACGAAGTTTCTTGCATATTTAACAGCTTTTACTGCTCGTTCAATTATCTGCTCTCTATTTGAATTGAATTTATGTTTTATATGAAAATCCGAAGTTCCAATACCTGTGTGTATACGTTTGCGTTTTGCATATTTCAAAGCTTCTGCTGCAACTTCAATGTCTTTTTCAACTGCTCTTGTTAGAGCACAAATAACGGGCCATGTAACCGCTTTAGATATTTCTATTACTGATTTAAAGTCGCCGGGACTCGAAACAGGAAATCCTGCCTCAATTATATCTACTCCCAACAATTCCAATGCTTGAGCAATTTGAATTTTTTCAATTGTGTTCAACTGACAGCCGGGCACTTGCTCGCCATCTCTCAGTGTTGTATCAAAAACATAAATTCGTTCCATTGTTTTATAGCTTTAAACTATGTTGTAAAAAAAATAACCTCTCCCACTTGGTGAGAAAGGTTATCGTTATTTTTTGTTTTTTAGTCCTTTAATTTTTGATATTCCAGTCTCACCCTCCAAAGTTATTCAGAAGTAGAATAGTAATGACTAAAATATCTGTATTTTGATGCATAACGCTAAATCAATTCTTGTTTGATGATTGCAAAGTAAAAGTAAAAAATCTTACTAACAAAATATTTCGATATATTTCTTCTGTTTTTATTACGATTTAATACTAAACAGAGTCATTTTTTCCAATTTTGTTATAAAGCAACTCTTTTATTTAACATAAACAGTGTGATCAAAAAAAACAGTTTAGCTACCATTTTGTTTATAAACAACAAGAATATATATAACAATTACGAGCTTATGTTTTTAAGAAGTGAAATAGTGGAGTCTATGATGAATAGAGCAGGAGCCAAAAGAGTTCCATTTCTGTTTGGAGTGGATTTTGAGCTGGAAAAAGGTTTTTTTATTGAGAACCCTTTATTACAGCAAGATATTCTTTTTGAGGTGGAAGGGATTCGAAATATCAAAAATAGCATTTTAAACGAACAACCAAAAAAGAATCAGCATATACACAAATTGGATGAGAAAGTTACAGCAATTAATAAACAAGCGAGCGTAGTAAATAAAACGAGTGTGGTAAACGAAGTAAAGGAAAAAAAGATTATACATGATGATTATAAAAAGACTTTTCATGATGATTATAAATATTATTTTGATATTTTTCCCGAACATCAATCTGTATACAATTGTCGTTTTAATAAAGTTATGGGAAGCCTAAAAAGGGGTGATTCATATCTTGCTAATCTTACAATAAAGACTCCTGTAAAAACATCATTAACTATGTTAGATATATTTATGTTAAGCTCTTCACCATATAAAATATATATCCCAAATAATTTTGTGTGCTTCTCACCAGAGTCTTTTGTTAAAATAAAAGATGGAAAGATTTCAACTTTCCCAATGAAAGGCACAATTGACGCGACCATACCAAACGCTAATGAAATCATTATAAATGATGAAAAAGAAAAAGCAGAACATAGTACCATAGTAGATTTGTTACGCAACGATTTAGCATATGTTGCAGATAAAGTATCACTTAAACGGTTTAGGTATATAGAAAGATTGAATGGCAGAAAGGGATTAAGTGGAGACAATGATTTAGGAACTAAAAGTAATGTAGATAGTAGGCGTGGAAGTCTCTTACAAGTAAGTTCTGAAATTGAAGGTACTCTTGATGAAAACTATCTAAGCAATATCGGTACAATAATATTCAAATTACTTCCGGCAGGATCTGTTTCGGGTGCACCAAAGAGAGCTACTCTAAATATTATTCGTGAAGCCGAACAACAAAAAAGGGGCTTCTATACAGGTGTTGCAGGATATTTCGATGGTAATTTTCTTAATTCATTTGTATTGATAAGGTTTATTGAGCAAGAAAACAGTTCATTGTTTTTTAGAAGTGGAGGAGGTATAACTGCAATGAGTAATAGTGATAAAGAGTACCGAGAAGCATTGCAAAAGATATATCTTCCTTTTTGATTGTTATTAAATATATCTAAAGATTATTATTATGTTTCTCGAATCTATATGTATTATCAACGGTAAAGCACAAAACATTGATGCTCACAAAAAAAGAATGTATGAAACTGCATCTTATTATGGTTTTAAAGCACCGGAATTACCAAAAATAGAAGAACTACTTACTAATGGTATTAAAGAATGCAAGGTTAAGTGCAGAATTGTTTATCATCATGAAATTAGCTCAATTAGTTTTGAAAAGTATATTCCGAAAAAAATAAAGACTCTAAAGCTTGTTAATGCATCTCCCGATTATTCATTTAAATTTTCGGACCGTACTGTCTTAGATGATTTACTTAAATATAGAAATGGCTGTGATGAAATTCTAATTGTGCGTAATGGTTTTATAACTGACACATCTTACAGTAACGTTGTATTTAATAAAAATGGGGAACTGTACACACCCTACCATCCATTACTAAACGGCACTAAACGTCAAAAGCTACTCAGTGAAGGTGTTATTAAAGAGGCTCAGATAAGTGTTAATTCAATAAAGGAATTCGATAGGGTTTGGTTAATAAATGCATTACTTGATATTGAAGATGAGGTATCATTACCTGTAGATCATATTTATTAAGAATAGAATTAAGAATAAGAATAAGAGCTATAACTAGAATACGTTAAAAAAGACGTGGAAAGGTAAGAATCCATTTTAGAAATAAACTTAGTTTTACTTCAAAATTGAAATCATAAATAGTCAAAACAGAAAAAGCATTCTTTCCATAAAAAAAAGAATGCTTTTAAATATTGTTTCTAAAAAAATTATCATCCGAAATCGTCAAACATGATCATCTCCGGTGGTACCCCAAGGCTATCAAGCATACGTTGAGCTGCATTAGCCATAGGTCCAGGTCCGCACATGTAGTATTCAATATCTTCAGGTGCGTCATGATCTTTTAGATAAGTATCATAGATAACCTGATGCACAAATCCGGGTGTATACTTAACTCCAGCCTCATCAGCCTTTGGATCTGGTTTATCGAGTGCCAAATGGAATGAGAAGTTTGGAAACCTTCTTTCTAACTCATAGAAATCTTCTAAATAGAAAGCTTCAATTAAAGCTCTTGCACCATAGAAATAAGACATCTTTCTGTCTGTTATTTCCAGAGTTTTGGTTAAGTGCATTATCTGCGAACGTAATGGTGCCATACCCGCTCCGCCACCAATCCATAACATCTCACGCTTGCTATCTAAAATTGGATGGAATTCGCCAAACGGACCAGACATCATTACCTTATCTCCGGGTTTCAAGTTAAAAATGTAAGATGATACGATACCGGGATTTACATTCATCCAAGAATTTTTTGTTCTATCGAAAGGTGGTGTTGCTACACGCACGTTCAATGTAATTATATTACCTTCCGCTGGAAAGTTTGCCATTGAGTAGGCACGAGATGTATCTTCTTCGTTTTTAGCAACAAGATCCCACATCTTAAATTTATCCCACTCAGATTTATACTTCTCTTCTATATCGAAATCTTTGAATTTAATTGCGTTGTATTTGGGAACTCTAATTTGACTATAAGAACCCGGTTTGAATTCAATACTCTCTCCTTCTGGAAGTTTTACTACAAATTCTTTAATGAAAGATGCAACATTTTTATTTGAAATGACCTCACATTCCCACTCTTTGATACCGAAAATATCCTCTGGAAGAACAACTTTAAGATCTTCTTTGACTTTCACTTGGCAGCTTAAACGCCAGTTATTAAGTTGTTCTTTACGAGTAAAATGACCTTTTTCTGTTGGAAGTATTTCACCGCCACCTTCGGGTACCCTACAACGACACTCACCACATGTACCTTTTCCGCCACAGGCTGATGAAAGAAATATATCATTTGCCTGTAATGTATTCAACAATGTTGATCCTTGTGCAACATCAAGTTCTTTATCTTTATCATCATTAATATTAATCTTAACATTGCCAGATGGAACTAACTTTTCTTTAGCAACTAAAATTACAACTACGAGGATTAGTATTATTAATAAAAATACAATAACACTTGCCCATATAGTTAACCCACCCACATTCAATAGTATGTTCATACCTGTATACTTAATTTTTTATACTGTTATCTGTAAATTGTGTTGTGCCGTGTTTAAATATTTATTCCTGAAAAACTCATAAACCCTAATGCCATTAATGCAGTGACAATAAATGTTATTCCAAGACCTTTAAGTGGTTTTGGGACATCTGAGTATTCCAACTTTTCTCTGATGGCAGCCATACCAACAATTGCAAGAATCCAACCTATTCCTGAACCGAAGCCATATGCAGTAGCCATACCTATATTGGCAAATTCACGTTGTTGCATAAAAAGCGATCCCCCTAAAATAGCACAGTTAACAGCGATCAATGGTAGAAAGATTCCAAGAGATGAGTAAAGCGAAGGACTAAAACGTTCGATAATCATCTCTACAAGTTGAACCATTGCTGCAATAACTGCAATAAAGATTAGAAGACTAAATACACTTAAATCTACATTTGCAAATTGTGGTCCTATCCA
>DATGMV010000278.1:0-7765 GCA_035307185.1 Fermentimonas sp.
GTAACCACATATAATGCACCATCATTACCTTCTCCAATATCACGTATACGTTCACCTTCATCTTCAAGAAGTCGCTCTTCGCCTACAACCTTATTGTCTTTAATAATAAGACGTGCAATATGCTTGCTGTTTAATCCTCCTATAAACAGATTATTTTCCCACTCCGGAATTACATTAGAACTATAAAAAGTCATACCGCTGGGCGATAGCACCGGATCCCAATAATAAACAGGCTGTTCCATATTTTCATGCTGCGAAATACCATCTCCAATAATATTTCCATTATACTCAATCCCGTAAGTAATAGTTGGCCAGCCGTAATCTTTGCCGGGTTTAATTAAGTTAATCTCATCACCACCTCTTGGTCCCATTTCACTTAGCCATAATTCGCCAGTTTTAGGATGAATGTCAAGTCCTTGTGGGTTTCGATGACCAAAGCTATATATTTCAGGCAATGCACCCGGTGTGTCAATAAAAGGATTACCGGGAACCGGTTCACCCGAGGGTGTAATATGAATTACTTTACCATGTGCAGTTTCAAGTTTCTGTGCATTATATCGCGTCTGAAGACTCGAGCGTTCACCTGTAGACACAAAAATATTTCCGTTCTTATCAAAAAGTAATCTGCTGCCAAAGTGCATGCTATTATCAAAATAGGGAATAGCGCGGTATATGGTTGTGAAATTCTCTATTGTTTTTTCATCATCTGAAAGTCTGCCTTTACCTACAGCAGTTAGTGAACCTTGAGCAGTCTTTTCGGCAAAAGAAAAATAGAGCATTCTACTCGTTTCAAAGTCGGGATCATGTGCAACATCCAATAAACCACCTTGGTTTCTATTATCAACTTCTGGAAATCCGGTAATCTTTTCACTCAACACACCTTGCTTTGTTGCTATACGTATAGTACCTGCTTTTTCGGTAATAACAAATCTTCCATCAGGGAGTTCTGTTACTGCCCACGGACTATCCAACTCTGTAGAAATAGTTTCTATAGAATAAGGCGTTTCCGTTTTAGCTCCGGCTATTCTTGTCTGACCTTCAAATGCCGGTGTTAAACTTGTGTTCGGATTCTGTGTTTCAACAGGTGGCAACTGTTCTACAGGTGTTACCTGTTCATTATTAGCCTTGCGTTCATCACAAGAAGCTGAAACAAACAAAAAAAGAATTGCTGTTACTGCTGTTATTTTTAAATAATACATATTGTTATTTTTATAAACTTTGTTGTAAGTCATCTTAAAAACAACAACATAGGTATTTTTGTTTAATTAATATCAAATTCTATCCACTTCGATCTATCCGGAGGTGATGGGGGAGAAACTTTTTTTCTTGGATTTGTTCTCAACTCCTCAAGTAATACCTCAACAGCTTTTTCAATTGAGGGATCTTTACCATTTGCCAATTCATCCGGAGTGTCCACAACTTCAATATCAGGATAAACACCAATGCCTTCAATTATCCATTCTCCATTTTCATCATAAATACCAAACATTGGCACTGAAATATAACCACCGTCAACCAAACGGGCGTTGCTCGAGATACCAACCAGTCCACCCCAAGTACGTGTGCCAATTAATTTTCCTTCACCTGTTTTACTAAAGAAATAAGGAAAGGCATCACCACCCGAAGAGGAATAACCATTTATAAGCATTGCTTTAGGTCCGTCATGTGCAATACCGGGCGATTTCATTGGCTGTTCAATATTATTTCTGTGCCAATAAACTAAAGTACGCCTATTAACCAGATCTATCATCCTGTCAGGTATAAAGCCGCCTCCATTATATCTATCGTCAATAATCAATGCATCCTTATGGTTGTAGGCAAGAATTCCCTTAAACAGCTCCCTATTACCCTCTATTGCAGTATTAGGTACATGAATATATCCAACCTTGCCACCGGAGAGCTCATCTACCATTTTTCTACGCTCGTTAACCCAATCAATATATCTCAGTTCTTGTTCACTGGTAATAGTCTTAACCATATATGATTCTGCGCCGGTTACAGAAGGAGAACTATTTACTGTTAGCTCAATATGTCTATTACCCATATTTTCAAGTAATTCATAAGGGTTACTATCTGTAGTAAGTTCAACTCCATTTATCATAATAATATAATCACCTTCACTCACATTAATACCACTCTCAGTTAGAGGCGATCGTTTACTCTCATCCCAATTTTCACCTTTATAAATCTTTCTGATTTTATAACGCCCGGCATTTAAATCTGCTTCAAGTTCAGCACCAAGTAAACCACTCTCAACACGGACCACTTTATTAATATCACCCCAGTCGACGTATGCATGACCGGTATTAGTCTCACTAACGACCTCATTAAGAATGTAATCCAAATCAAACCTGCTGGGCACATAAGGCAGTAACTGACCATACGTTTTTTTAATACTATCCCAGTCTACACCATGAATATTATCAACATAAAAATAATCTCTGAATACACGAAAAGCATCCTCGTATATCTGGTTCCATTCTTTCACCGGATCAATTTTCATAACCAGATTAGTAAGATCTAATTTACCATCACCAATCTTTTGTCCTGTTTGGTTTTTTGCAATAAAGAAATCGCTATTACTGCGGTAAATAAATGATTTCCCATCGGCAGAAGGAATAACATGTGAGGTACCATCAATCAAGTCCTCACTTTTCTCCTCCTTTATATTATATCTCATTATTTTATTTCCTGAAGAGTAAAGCAGTCCTTCATCTACTGCACCAAGAATACGATAATTACCGGATGGCATAGGAAGAGTTTCTATGCGATTTTGAATGCCATCTAAATCAATAATTACATCTATCCCTTCAGAACTATTAGATTCATTTTTCTCTTCTTTACTATTCGTTTTATCCTCATAGGGCTCTATATCAATTTTATAAGGATTGATTGTAGTCGCGTCATCTCTCAGTGGAATTGCATATATTCGGGTAGCATTGTTATATAGATAATCAAACTCAAAGCTGCTGAATGCTAAGTTGAAATCTCTATTGGAAAGAAAGAAAAGAAATCTTCCATCCCTACTAAACATCGGGTTACCATCAGAGAAAGTTGCATTTGTAATCTGATGTTTTTTTTCTGTCGAAACCTGATATAACCATAATGCCGATTGATAATTTGGGGATGATTTACTATATGTAATCCATTTACCATCTGGTGAAAAGGTGTAATCCCTAATCTCCTCTGCCGATGCCTTATCAACAACAGTTTGTTTACCGGTAGTAATATCAACTAACCAAAGATTCATAGTTCTATCGCTGTACATAACATGAGTGTTAGTTGGCGACCACCTAAGTTCATTCTTCCATGAAGCTGATCCTTTTGTTACCTGACGCGGCGTAGCACCTTTTTTATTATCTATTACATAAAGTTCATACTCTCCTGTTTTATCAGAATAGTAGGCAATTTGTTTACCATCTGGTGACCATACAGGTGATATTTCACGAACACCTTGTGTATTGCTCAAATTTATTATCTCTCCATGTTCAGCAGGCACACTAAAAATATCACCTCTCGCTTCTATAAGAGCTCTTTTTCCGCTTGGTGATAGTGAATAACTACCAACAAAATCCTTCACGTTCTTAAAGGATGTCTGTAAGTTAGGATTGTCGAATTTAATAGAGACAGAAATCTTTTCTGAAACGCCATTCTGCAGGTTCAATACATAAAGATAGCCTCCATTCTCATAAACCAATTTACCATTATTTCCCGATGGCCACATTACATCAAATTCGCTATGTGTAGTAATTTGAGTATCCTCACCTGTTTTAGTATTATAACTACGAATATTTAGTCTTGTATCACGATCCGAAGCATAATATATATTATCACCGTACCAAGTTGGCCACTGGTCAGAGCCTACCCATTTGGTAATTTGTTCTGAAGTATTATTAATCAAATTATAATTCCATAATTCAGTAGCACGCCCACCTTTATATCTTTTCCATGTTCTAAACTCCCTGTCTACAGGTGTAAAGCAAATTTCGTTTCCATCTGGCGAAAAAACACCAAATCCACCATTAACAATTGGTAGTGGCTCTTCAAACCCTCCATCAATACTTACAGTGAAATACCTCCCGTTTCTCTCACCAAATGTGGTTCTGTTAGAGCGAAACAATATCTTCTTACTATCGGGAGTCCAGTCTAAAACAACATTGTCAAATCCTCCTCGAGGGGGCATCATTCCTACAGAATTATAGAAAGTAAGTTGTCTGGCTGAACCACCTTCCGAAGGCATAACCCAAATCTGTCTGCTTCCGGAATACTCTGCGGAGAAAGCTATCCATTTACCATCAGGAGAAATTTTAGGAAACAACTCAATACCACTATGTGAAGTTAATCTCTTAGCTTCACCACCATTGGAGTTTACACTCCAAATATCACCGGCATAAACAAAAGCTACGACATCACCATTAATATCCGGATAACGCAACATTCGGGCATCCTCAAATGCATAAGTTTGAAAAATAAATACTGTAGTAATGGCAAACAAAATAAATCTTCGCATAATAATCTAAATGTAAAATTCAAAGTTCAAAAATACATAAAATAACCCAATCTTATTAATAAATCCATTTGCGATGTTATCTTTGCTGTAATAAACCTTTTGAAGATGAAAAAGATACATGCAATACTTATAGTTTTTTTATATTTCACACCTTTTATCATTCAGGCACAGAATTCAAAGCCAGATATCTATCTGATAAATATAAAGGAGAATATTGGAAGCAACACTTGGGTTTATCTGCAAAATGGTCTTCACGAAGCTCAGGTAAGTAATGCAGATATGGTATTACTTCACATGAATACTTATGGAGGTGCTGTTCTTGAGGCAGATTCTATGCGTACAGCAATTCTTAACTCAAAAATACCCGTACATGTTTTTATAGATGTCAATGCAGCATCGGCAGGTGCTTTAATTGCAATAGCATGCGACTCAATTTATATGCGCAATAGCGCTTCAATTGGTGCTGCAACAGTAGTTGAAGGAGGCACAGGTCAAGTTGCTACAGATAAATATCAATCGTATATGAGAGGTATTATGCGAGCCACAGCCGAAAGTCATGGTAAAATAGAAACTGTAGAAGATGGTGTCACCGTTAGTCGCTGGAGGCGCGATCCTGCAATTGCCGAAGCGATGGTAGACGAGAGGGTAGTGATTCCGGGGTATGCCGACTCAACACAAATACTCACTCTTACTGCAAGTCAAGCCATGGATCTTGGATATTGCGAAGGAATAGCAGAAAGTGTTCATGAAGTTATTGTATCGCACTTAGGTTATAGTGATTATAACCTACAAGCCTATAACCCTACATTCTATGATAAAATTAAAGGATTCCTTACCAATGGTGTATTGCAAGCGTTCCTTATAATGTTTATAATTGGGGGAATTTACTTCGAACTGCAATCTCCTGGGGTAGGCTTCCCAACAGCAGTTGCAATAACTGCTGCATTACTCTATTTTACTCCGCTATATCTAACAGGTTATGCTCAGAATTGGGAGGTGCTGCTCTTTGTAGTAGGACTAATCTTTATAGTCTTTGAGATTTTCGTCGTTCCCGGTTTTGGTGTACCGGGTATTATCGGTATAGTGTTAGTTTTCAGTTCACTAATATTGGCACTAGTAGGAAATATAAAGTTCAATTTTGAAGGTCTTCCCACCAAAGAGGTATTTCGGGCATTTATGACTGTACTTGGTGGAATGGGTATGGGTATGGTACTAATTATCTACTTAAGCAGCAGAATTGGCAAAAAAGGATTTCTTAATAAAGTGGCTCTACACGCAGATCAAGAAGGATATTACTCGGTACCTATGGAGCCTGATAATATGGTAGGCAAAACAGGTATAGCAGCTACAGTTTTGCGTCCCTCGGGCAAAGTAAATATAGATGGAGAGTATTATGATGCTGTGTCGGTAAGAGGTATGGTTGATAAAGGAGAAGAAGTTGTAGTTAAACGCTATGAAAACTTTCAGCTTTATGTGTCAAGGAAAATGTGATATGTATATATTAAAAGATTGCAGATAAAGACAAAAAAAGGAGCTGTTCATTTTCGAACAGCCCCAGTTTAATTTCTTTCTTCTTTAATCAGCTAACAAAAATTAGTTGTATGCTGCAATTTCATCCTTAGTATAAGCTGCTTTCTTGGCAAAGAAATAGATAGCAAATGGAACAACAAGTAAAATTACTGCCCAAATAATCATACTAACAATATTTCCTTTTTTCATGTTATTAACATAAATATGACCTAACATACCGTTTACAACAAGTACTAAACCAATAATAAGATTTGTGTTGTTAGTTCCGTCATTCAGAAATGGTATAACCAAAACAGCAACGCCAATTAGCATTACCAGCACGCCGATGTATCTTGCAAATTCTTTCATGAGTGTAATTAATATATAATGTAATTGATTTCGTAGCACAAATAAACACAAAATTCAACAAACAAGGAAATTATTTGATATAAAAATGTGTTTCCGGTGTTTTGCTTACAAATAAACTCGATTTTATTTATATTTGTGAAATTGTTTATTTGATATTTGTGAAATTGTGAAAAATATACTTCGTTTTATATACCAGTGGTTAATTTTTACTCCACTTTTTCTATTAATTACTATAATAACGGCAATAACTGTCATGATAATGGCACCCGTTTTTGGCAGTAAAGTTTGGGGTTATTATCCTGCAAAATGGTGGTCGCGACTTACCTGTTGGCTGTCATTGTGTAAAATTAAAACAAGAGGACACGAAAATTTAGACCCCAAACAGTCATATGTGTTTGTAGCAAACCATCAGGGAGCATTTGATATTTTCCTTACATACGGTTTTTTAAACAGTAATATTATTTGGATGCAAAAGCAAAGCTTGCGTAATTTACCTTTAGTAGGATATGCCTCTAAAATGGCCGGACATGTATTTGTAAATAATTCAACTCCTACTTCGCGTGCGCTCACCCTAAAGGAGGCGATGTCAAAAATTAAGGATGGTGTTTCAATAGTAATTTTTCCTGAGGGTGCACGCACTCATACCGGAAAGATGGGGCGTTTTAAAATGGGTGCATTTTACATTGCACACGAACGTAAACTGCCCATCGTACCAATAACTATAAATGGTCCTTTCGATGTACTAAAAAGAGGTACATTAAAACTAAAACCGTCAAAATTAGAGCTTGTTATTCATAAGCCTATTTCAACTTATAATATTAATGAAGCAGATATACCTAACTTAATCAATAAAACACAAGAGCTAATTTATTCTGAATTGTGGGAAAAATATAAGTAAAGAAGTTATGAGTTTATTTATGGTACCTATATAAAAAAGGAATGGTTGTCTCACGACAACCAATCTTCATTGTTAACCTTAAATCTAATACCATGAAAAACACGATGCAAATATATACGGATTTTCCACAGAGTCCAAGCAATTGAGCGTAAATTCTCATGAAATTAAGAATATTTATTATAATTAGCCCATTTAAATGCTCAAATCCTTATCAAGTTAATATAGTTTTACATTTAAATGCTTGTTAATCTAACCAGTCAATCGTAGATTTTATTTGCGAAAAAATTAAGTAAGCCCCAATTATACCTATACCAACGCCGGGTTGCAATCTGTTTACCACCAAATTGCAATAAAAACCTCAATCTACCGGTATTTTTGTTTAAAAACCCAACATCCATATAGTCGAAATATTCGAAGCCATCATTTTCTGCCAACTGCATTGCAGAATATAAGGTGAAAATTGTAGGGTATATATTTTT
>DATGMV010000279.1:0-4719 GCA_035307185.1 Fermentimonas sp.
ATTATGGCATGTTTTTAGAGGAATTCCATATTTATATGCTTCATTTTCAACTTCCTGAATAAAAGATGCAACCCTTGGAGGAATAGATCCAAAGTAGTGATCTTCAAGCTGTTGGTTTTTAGCACTCTCATGACCCATTAATGTTCTCTCGGTAAGAATCAAGTCAGGTCTGGCAGAGTACAACGATTTGTCTACAAGAAAATATTCCTGCTCCCATCCAAGATATGAATAAACCTTCTTTACATCAGGATGAAAAAGTTTACACACCTCCACTGCAGCCTTGTCAATAGCATTTAGTGCTTTTAGTAGAGGGGTCTTATAGTCTAAGGCCTCACCTGTGTAAGAGATGAAAACAGTAGGGATGCAAAGCGTATCTTCTATGATAAAAGCAGGCGAGGATGGATCCCATGCAGTATAACCTCTTGCTTCAAACGTATTTCTTATACCACCACTCGGGAAGCTCGATGCATCAGGCTCTTGTTGCGCCAAAAGCTTACCTGAGAATCTTTCAATTATATCACCTCCCGGTCCGTTTGCATAATCAATAAAAGAGTCGTGCTTTTCTGCTGTCCCTTCAGTTAGTGGTTGAAACCAGTGTGTATAATGTGTTGCACCCATCTCCACTGCCCACATCTTCATGCCTGCAGCCACATGATCTGCTATTCCTCTATTGAGTTTTGTATTATTATCTATCGCTTCCAGAACTATTCCCATAGTCTCTTTTGAGAGATATTTGGTCATTTGAGTTCGATTAAAAACATATTTCCCGTAATATTCAGAGGGAAGTTTACCTGGTGATGCCACTTCAATGGGCAATCTCTTTGTCGCTTCTTCTACAGCTTTAAATCTTAATGTTGACATTTGATTTTGACTTTTAGTTAATATATACATTGCAAATGTAGACAAAAAGATTTTAAAAACAAGAAAAACAAGAAAAAAGATAGAAAAACAAGAAAAAAGAATCAAATGGACGCTAATGGTCGTTTTAGTATTACAAAATGTTATTAACTAAAAAACCTCCTGAATATTTTATTATCAGGAGGTTTTGTGAATTATTGAAAATCCTGTTCTTTTAAGAATATGTATGAACACTCTGTTGCGCAGATGGAAGATAATTAACCCCATACCAGCAAATTTGAAGCATAATAAATGATATTACAAGAATAATCATTGCTGTTCTGTTAGAAGAATTTTTTTTAAGTCGATAGTGAATATATACCAAATATGCCAGCCATGTAATTGCAGCCCACGTTTCTTTTGGATCCCAACTCCAATAATGCCCCCACGCCTCTTTTGCCCAAATAGCTCCCATTAGCATTCCAAGTGTTATGCAAGCTGTGCCGGCATAAACCATATTATCTGCCATTACAATGATACCTTTTGGATCAGAAAGCTTTTTCTCACTAACAAGATAATAAATAGCAACAAGTGTCACTGCTCCAAGTATTGCATAAGAGAACATATAGATAATCACATGTGGTGAAAACCATGGGCTCTGTAACGCCGGCATTAGTACCTTATTGTGTATATCCGGATTTGCAATATTTATAATGATAAAAACTGTGGAGAGAATAGTTGTAAATGAGAGTATCCATTTGTAGTTCCACCTAATGTAGGTAAGAACACCTGCCACCGGTAAAAAAAACGAATACCATAATCTTGTTTCACCCATTGTTCTCAGTGGTGGTCTTTCGAGTGAATTCCACAGTCCTGCTATAAATGCTGCAAATATTATCAATCCCGCAGTTGTAAGTAGTGCCGGTATGGTTTTGTTCTTGACTTTATAAGCTAATGCTGCTCCTACGACCCAAAACAACACAGCGGCAATTGCAAAATATATGAAAGAATCCCAGGTCATAACTTATCACTATTTTTAGGTCCTGCTATAAAAATGAACAATGCACCAACCATCAACATAATAATTCCAATGTAAACTACAGTGAGCCAAGAATCCTTAACTAACTCAAAAATGGATGTGTCAGAATATTTGCCCATAGAGTCGTCATAACTATACTGGTAAATTGTCCAATTATCAATTTTAAGAGGTTTATTAACTTCAATAACAGCTTTTTGCGTCAACCCTTTTTCAGTATACAGCGTAACGTGCGAACTATATCTTCTTACTTCTTGAGGAGGCATTGCTATACTAATCATGTCATCAACATTCAGCAAACTGTGTGGAAACAGATAACTCCCGTTAGTGACCCAACCTTCAACCGGTTGATCCATTTCCGGTTTATATACTTTCAATTTTATAGCAGTAGTTGCTCCTTCCATTATCATGGGTACTATATTAGAGAAGGTGCTATCTCTAAATACCGCTGCATTTGGTAGGTAGTCTATAATTTCCAGACTTAGACCAGCAAGATGTGTAGTTTTACCAACTCCTTCAAACATATAACTATCAGGTTTATCAGCAGGAAGCATCCTGCCTGTTTCGGTTTCAATTACCACCAGCTTTGGCTCATACTCCTCTATCATAAAAGTGTCTAGCTGCAAAGCAATGTTAAGCTCTTTTATTTCACCTTTTTTATCCGTTGCTCTCCATTCAACATTTCCTTCCTGCACAGTCATGGTTAGTCTTTCCATATCTGCACTTCCAAGAATCCCGCCAAGAAGGGCAATAAACAGTCCCAAATGATTTAAATAGAAACCAACATCACGAAACGTCTGCTTTTGAATTGTGCGCTTAAGTGTAGTGAAAGCTAATATTATAAGCAGATAGAAACAAGAAAGAATAAATGGCCAAGATGTGGTCATATTATACCATCCCACCTTCGTAAATATCCCCGGAGGTAAATTTTCCAATGGAGTATCATGTGAAAACTGTGGCAATATGCCCATAACAACAGAAAGAACAATTAATATTGTAATTGATGGGATGGTAGAGTACACACCTGATAACCATCTTACTATTCTGTTCTTTCTTCCAAAAAAGTATACAGCAAGAAGCCCTAAAATAAATAGGGCTCCTAATATTAAATTAATTGGCGAAGCAAATAGGGTGGGGTTGATGTTCCCGATGGTTAACTGTAGCATCAAACCTGCCAATACTACACCTAACGCTACAACAAAACCTTCAATATACCCCCACGGCTGCTCCCATATCTTTCGTTGTGATTTTCTCATTTAGTTAAAAACTAATTATTAATATAGGAGTTAAGTTTGTTCTAATTTAAAGTTACGAGACGATTATTCGATTTCGCCGTTTCAAGCCATTGTGGAACAATTTTCTCCTGAAAATTATTTTTATTGCTTTCCTCCATATTCATATCCAATCCTATGTACTCTTGAGCCTTGGCTTTTGTAGAAATATCAGGCAGTGGAACACTACCGGTATAACCAAGCTCTGCAAGCACCTGTGCAATTTCAAAACGAGCTTTATGTGCACGATCAAGACTAAGTGATAATATTCTTTGGAACTCAACAGGAGAGTGAAAAGCACCTCCGTGCGATGCTACAGCGTAGTCCCAACGCCATTGCGATTGGCGAATAAGTTGTAATGCATCATTCATTTGGGCTTCTGTTGCACCTTTTTCCCAAGCAAACTGTGCTTCAAGGTGTGCAGTAGAAAGTTCTTTCTCTACCAAATTACGTATCTGATTAGCACTGCGTTGACGTTCGTATACCGAGTTGCGAAGATCTTCTTCTGTCTCACGGTGACACACCTGGCAAGTATTATTCATGCTCGCCAATGGGCTCCTTGCGTGGTGGCTGCTATATTTTACACCACCCTCAGATGTATAAGGCATGTGACAATCGGCGCAGGATACTCCTCGTTGAGCATGAATACCGGTTTTGTATATCTCATAATCAGGGTGTTGTGCTTTTATTATAGGGGCTTTACTCAACGCATGTGTATAATCTGCGAACTGTATACTGTCATAATATTGTTCAGCACCTTCCATAGTTAAGCCGTTATGCCAAGGAAAGATAAGATATTTCCCTTCGGGAGTAAAATAATATTCAACATGGCATTGAGCACATGCAAGTGATCGCATATCCTGATGTGTAGCTTCGCGAATATCCATCCCCATTGCTTCATAACCTTCGATTAGGGCGGGACGACTAATTTGCAAATCCATAGTTTCGCCATCATGACAATCTGCACAACCTATAGGGTTCACAATTTCATGTCCCCAATGTGCCCATGGTTTATTATAAAACTCAGCTATGCCAACCGAATCCATAAGACGTGGTACATCGGGACTTTTGCAAGTCCAACATGTAGCAGGTTGCGGACCATCTTCAGCAGTCATCGGAGAACCTGTACGCAATGTATGGGTCACATCAGCAACTGCATGCATATGTCCTCTGGGAGTACCATAATCCTTTGAAAAAGCATATCCAGCCCAAAGAATAACCATTTCGGGGCGTTGTTCCAGTACATCTACTACACTGCTTCCATTAAATTCACTCTGAAAAGTTGTGTCGGCTGTTTGGGTCCAAGATTCATACTGACGAGGAAAATCTGTTGCAAAAACTTCATTCTTCGATTCAATACCTTCAATATCAACCATTCTGTTATACATCATACTTGTTATTTCAGCTCTTCGTTGAGTAATGGATGCTGCAAGCATTCCAAGTAAAAACACTACTCCTATTGTAACGAAGAATAGTAACCAGCCTACCCAAGGCTTCATCTTGTTGTTTTCTTGTTTACTGCTCATAATGTATCTGTTTTCAGTTTGTTGCTTATATATTTTTTATTTATCTCCT
>DATGMV010000280.1:0-3393 GCA_035307185.1 Fermentimonas sp.
AAGCAATTAGGTGCCACTACCCATACTTGCATTAATGCTGTGGAGGATTATTATTCAAAAGGTATAAAATATCTCATTTACGGCAATGTATTAAAGAATAGCACCTATCCACTTTCAGTGAGTTCAGAACGTTTCTTCCAAGCGATGTCAATAGTAGAGCATGTTAAGAAGATTGGCGCAAATTATGTAGCTCATGGAAGCACTGGAGCCGGTAACGATCAGATAAGATTCGATCTTGTATTTGAGGTTTTAGCCCCAGATGTTAAGATTATCGCTCCTATCAGGGAATTAAGTTTGTCTCGCCAGCAAGAAATTGATTACTTGAAAGATTCTGGATTCGACTTCTCATGGGAGAAATCTAAATACTCAATCAATCAGGGATTATGGGGTACCAGTGTAGGTGGAGTTGAAACGCTAAAGTCTTCTGGAGTATTGCCTGAAGAAGCATACCCGTCGCAAGTAACAAAACATGATCCTGAAAGAATTAAAATTGGATTCGAAAAAGGAGAACCGGTATCAATTAATGGTGAAAAAATATCGCCAATCGCACTCATTCACAAGTTACATGAAATAGCTTCAGCATATGGAATTGGAAGAGATGTACATGTTGGAGATACAATAATTGGCACAAAAGGGAGGGTTGCGTTTGAAGCTCCTGCACCACTCATTATAGTAAAGGCACACCATCTTCTTGAGAAGCATGTACTAACCAAACAGCAGCTATATTGGAAAGAACAGCTTTCTAATTGGTATGGTCAGCTTATGCACGAAGCGCAATACCTCGAACCTGTAATGCGAAATATTGAAACCTTCTTAGATGATACACAAAAATTTGTCACTGGTGAAGTTGAGGTGGAACTCAGGCCATACCACTTTACAATTTTAGGATGCTCAAGCAATTATGATCTAATGAGCTCACGTTTTGGCGAATATGGTGAGAGCAACAAGTCATTTACAGGAGATGATGTAGTTGGGTTTACAAAAGTAACAGCCAACCCATTAAAAATATATTATACAATTCATGAAAATGATTAATGTTAGTATTGTTGGTGGTACAGGATATACGGCAGGTGAGTTGCTGAGAATATTACTACGTCACCCCCAAGTAAATATCGAGTCAGTTATTAGTACTACCTCAGTAGGAAAGCGTATCGACTCTGTCCATCGCGATCTACTGGGAGAAACTGATCTTGTTTATAGTAAAAGCTTTAAAAGCCCAGATCTAATATTCCTTTGTTTAGGTCATGGTCTTTCACGCAGTTTCTTAGAGAATAATCAACTTCCTGAAAATTGCAAGATAATTGACTTAGGGAATGATTTCAGAAATCAACCCCAATATGGTGACAAAAAATTTATTTTTGGTCTGTGTGAACAGTTTAAGGATGAAATAAAGGACGCAAATTATGTAGCCAACCCAGGCTGCTTTGCAACAACAATCATGCTTGCACTTTTACCTTTAGCTTCTAAGAAGTTGCTTAAGGGTGATATTCATGTTCATGCCATTACTGGATCTACCGGTGCAGGAAAAAGCCCAGGTGAAACAACTCATTTTAGCTATAGAGACAGCAATTTGTCAGTCTATAAACCGTTCACTCACCAGCATCTCGAAGAGATTGGAAATACGTTAACAAGTGCAGGAAACTCTAATCTTCCGCAAATAAATTTTGTGCCTATCAGAGGAGATTTCACACGGGGAATATTTGCAAGCATCTATACTAAATGGGAAGATACTTTAACTAAAGAGGAAGTTATTTCATTCTTTAAATCATATTATCAAAATTGTCCATTTGTATTTGTTTCAGATGAGCCAATTAGTCTCAAAGAGGTAGTGAATACAAATAAATGTCTTCTACATATAGAGTTCCACAATGGATATATTCACATAACATCCATCACCGACAATCTTGTTAAAGGTGCATCGGGTCAGGCTGTACAAAATATGAACCTGATGTATGGATTGGAGGAAACGACAGGACTAAAACTGAAAGGGAGTTCTTTTTAAACAGATAAAAACATGGATCTATTCAACGTATATAGTTTATGGGATATTGAGCCTGTTAAGGCAATGGGTTGTAAGGTATGGGACAAAGAGGGTTTTGAGTATTTAGATCTTTATGGTGGCCATGCAGTCATTTCAATAGGTCACTCACACCCAAAGTATGTGGAGTCAATTCGGGAACAGGCTGGAAGGTTGGGTTTCTACTCAAATTCAGTACAAAACTCCTTGCAACAAGAACTGGCTACTAAACTTGGCAATCAGAGTGACTACAACAATTATTCATTATTTCTCTCTAACTCAGGTGCCGAAGCAAATGAAAATGCACTCAAGCTGGCATCATTTCATACCGGAAAGAGGCGTATTATTGCTTTCAAAGATGCTTTTCACGGCAGAACTTCGGGAGCTGTAGCAACTACTGATAACCCGGGAATTCAATCGCCATTCAACAGTGGTCATGAAGTAACTTTCATAAATCTTAATGATGTTGAAAGTGTTAAGAAGGAGATCTCAAAAGGTGATGTTGCTGCAGTAATAATTGAAGGTATCCAGGGAGTGGCAGGTATTTTTTTACCAGAAGATAGTTTTCTTAAACAACTTGATTCATTATGCAAGGAAAATAAAGTACCACTAATCCTCGATGAGATACAATCGGGTTATGGCCGTACCGGAAAATTCTTTGCTCATCAATATTCAGGCATAAAACCTGATCTTATAACAATTGCAAAAGGCATGGGCAACGGATTCCCTATTGGAGGGGTACTAATATCGCCAGAATTTGAAGCGAAAAAGGGAATGCTCGGTACTACATTTGGAGGAAACCATCTTGCATGTGCAGCAGCGATTGCTGTACTTGATGTGTTAGAAAATGAATCGTTGATTGAAAATTCCTTTAAAATGGGAGATTATTTACTGAAAGAGCTTAACAATATTGATGCAGTGAGTGCTATTAGAGGACGTGGACTAATGCTTGGTATTGAACTTAACCCTGAATTTTCTGATGTTCGAAATCGTTTATTATTCGAAAGTCATATCTTTACAGGAGGTGCAAAAAATGGAGTTATGCGACTACTTCCACCACTTTCAGTGTCGAAAGAAGAGATTGATTATTTCTTATCGGAATTAAAAGACAAAACAAAGTAAACAAAAATAAACTATTATAATTCGTTATGAGAAACTTTACTTCAGTTCATGATATTGGAAATTTGAAAATTGCTTTGGATAAAGCTAAATGGGTTAAGGAAAATCCTTTTGCAGACCAAGCCCTGGGCAAAAACAAGACACTTTTGCTTATTTTCTTCAATTCAAGTCTACGCACTCGCCTTAGCACACAAAAAGCAGGTTTAAATTTGGGTATGAATGTAATTGTTCTCGATATAAACCAGGGAGCATGGAAA
>DATGMV010000281.1:0-3822 GCA_035307185.1 Fermentimonas sp.
TTTGAAAACCTGCTGATATGCGATGTGGCGCTTAGCCACAGATGCATAGCAGCGGGCTTGACCCGCGGCCCGATATAGCGAAATGGAGCAAAGCGACATTTCGTTATATCGTTTGGCATTGCCGACGTCGATGAGCTTACAGGCGGGAACTCTTCCTCGAATCTACCTACCCCGCCGACTCGGTTAGCGAATCGATGTGGTCGCGTCCGCTACATGACAAACTTACTTATCCGACTTCATGAGTTATCTTTCCGCGACCCGAAGCGGCAATGCTGTGTTAAATGAGGTTGGACGCCGCCAAGGATGGCGGCTCTACAAATTATCTCGATTATCCGTTAATTAAAAAGGTAAGTCACTAATATCTAATTCCTTTAATTCCATTTCTTCAAAATGCTTTTTAGCGATTTCTAGTTCTTTTTTGTATATCTCTATAATATCTTTATCTTCCAGGCAATTACAAAATAAATCAATTAGGTCATATGTCTTGTTGTCAAAGTACGTTAATGATCTTTTAAGACCATTTTTCAAAAAATCGCTTTTTATCAACTCATAATCAAATACTATATCGCTAAAATATTCAAACACAAAATTTCTTACGTCGGAATTACTACTACTCAATTTATTGCCTAAAATCCTGTATACTTTATCTTTCGTGTCAAAATACTTTATAAATCTGACTGCCCATGTCGAGAGAGACCCCTGATGATTACATGTATAATCCGGGTCGCTATCATATCCTCCTCCTTCATAAACCATCATTGCCTGTTCAAGCGACTTTTGTATCATATTTTCAATTTTTAGCTTGGCTAAAGGAATAAGAGTCCCCCATTTCTGCGGTGGAAATAAACTTAGAAACATCCTTAGATTTGTATCGTCACAACAATGGAGAAGTTCCTTATTAAGATTATCTAAAAACTCCTGTAACTCTTCCGGTTTAATGTCATTCATAAGTTCATTCACCAGATTATTTAATTGATTCTGTTTTGCTCTCTTCCTGTTTCTAAATATACTTACTAATATTTCATATCTCTTTTTCTCAGGAATTTCTTGAAGAACCATTTTTGCATACTCTTCGGTATTGTTATAATTTTCGTCAAAAACAAATTCTATCCAGTCCTCAACTAAAGAAGGTTGTTTAGAACTCCGCACAAATTCAAGAAGATAATCAATAAAAAGTATGATCCTGTCTGCTGTTTCCTTATTATCATCGTACCTTTCATGAGCTCGGGGATTACGAACAGCCAGACATAAACCTTTCAATAAATATCCAACTCCTGATTGTATATCTTTTTCAGTCACTGTTTGAAATTTGTTTACTTTTAATTTTGGATTTTGGCCTAGAAAAGCTGCCTCCATTAGCTTAGTGTTATCAAGACTCAGTCCACTTTTTTCTCTTACAATTTCATTTGCATATTGAAGTAAATTAGTTATTGCAATAGTATAGCTCCCTTTTTCATAGTTATCATTTATGACAGCCCATACATCCTTACTAACCATTTTCTTAATTTCCATTCCCCACCAACCTTTCCGCGCCACGGACGGCGCGGTCTAATGCGCCAATTTTATTTAACGTTTTGGCAATTCACGAACTTTTAGCTGGCGTGATTTTTGACTAGCTTATCTGTCCCCTACGCAAAAATCATGACAGCTAAAAGTTAGGTCGGAGCGTTAACGGAGCCGTGAATTGACTTGTTAGGTGATGTTTTGCTAAATGACCTCAGCAATTTCCCTAGCCTTTTTTAATAAAGTCACTAGATCTTTCGGAATATCTTCTTCTGATCTACAATGCTTTGCAATTTCTGCACCAAGCTTCGGCTTAGTGCATTTGCGTTCCCCCTTTAATCTACTCTGACGCCAAACCTCTTCTACTAAGCTTTTTGAAAATTTTTCAGTACTCTTTAGGTTATCAATGTCTTCTTCTGTCCATAAAGCACCCATTGTTTTTGGCCACAAATGGTTCAATATTTGAACATAAATACTAGATTTAAAGGCATCCTCAAACTCTTTTGTTCCAACATATACTACCTTATTATCTATAAAATCAGGTTCAAAACCTAATATGGTTAAAGTTTCTTCGTTTAAAGTGCACGAAGACTCTTCTTCATTACAATCAGTATCAAGTAAAAACAACATTAAGTCTTTTTTATTTATCCCCATAAGCTTTACGAAATTTTCCCAACTACCACAGCCCTCAATATTTATTATTTTTATTCCATCTTCTACAATAGACGATTTAAATAAATTTGTATAAATAATGGGTAATGCATTCTCCTCTGTTGGACCTTCTACAAATATAAAGCATCGCTCATAAAATATGCTACTATTTGGAATACCCATCGACCTAGACATATCACAAAGAAATTCATTAATCATACCGTCATCGTTTGTCCTCAGATATGTAACAGAACACTTTCCCCACTCATCAAGTTTCAAAAGATTAATGTTTTTAGCCGGAGCTCTATCAATCATAGTTAATGAATGAGTACAAATCAAAGCTTGAATTTTAGAACCGCCCCTATGGGTAATATCTCTTAGGGTATAATACATTTTTCTTTGAGCTTCATAATGAAGGTTGGCATCAGGCTCGTCATATGCACGTATAACCGGACGGCTATCAGTCTCTAACATTACTTTTCTATCCCAATCTAGAATTGACATGAACAAGCGCTTTTTAGTACCTTCGCCTTTATTATCAACATGATATGAACCTGTGGAATCAGTAAGATATAACTTACCTGTTTGGAACCCTTTGGCGAAATCTATTATTGGTTCAATTTCTAACCCAGACACCTTTGTATTATATCTTTGTACATGGTTAAGTAACTCTGCAATTTTGACGTCCAAACTATTCTTTAAATCCTCTCTGACTTTTCTAAGAGGTTCACTTAATATCTTCTTTTGTTGTTCTTCATCATATTGATATATTTTAGCTTCAACTACTGTTTGCAGTGTTTTTTGTATCATTATTTCAGGATTCTTAAATTCGGCTGTGCTATATTTTTCAAACCTCGGCAAGAAATTATCAATCTGGTTCTTCACTACGATCCAATCTTCTGAGACTTCAGGGTTTTCGTTCTCAATATAGCCGTTAAACAACTGCATTCTTTTCTCGGCATTAAGCCTTCCTTCAAATGTAATTCCTAATTGTGATAACATTTCGTCAAATTCACCCGCTTTTAACTTAGACACATCCTGATTTAAAAGTGTGTTTGTAAATCTTTTGCCATATACATCAACTGAAATAGAATTTGGGGTGTGCTTGACTCTATATTGTAACTTCCCATCTGCATTCAAATACTGCTCTTCAGGTTGCTCTTCGTCTCCGTCGTAAGCAAATAGTAATTCAATGATTATTTCTTGTTCACGGGCTTGTCCATCACGAATGTAGTAATCATCAGGTACCGGTTTATTCTTCTCAAGAGCAAGTCCAATTGCGTCAAGAATAGAACTCTTTCCAGCATCATTTTCACCAATTAATACAGTTAGATTATGAATAGGAACATTCTTAACCTCTTTTAAACACCTAAAGTTGTAAACAGAAACTGTTTCGAGCCTCATCATACACCTCCGCCTAATTGTTCATCCAATACGTCTATATGTATACTTGTTTATAATATTTTGGTTAAGGTATACCCCGTGTGATGCTGCATTCATTAATGCAAGATAAATGACTTTCGGCACATTATAATAATGATAAATTCCTCCACTGTTAAATTCAACTTCTAACCTTTCAGAATCCTCATCATACCCAATCGAATTAATATTTGAAGATTGAACATGTTTTCTTTGCATCTTCTCTCTCCCTCCCCATAGAAATTTAGC
>DATGMV010000282.1:0-4995 GCA_035307185.1 Fermentimonas sp.
AAGCTTTATGCAGCAAATGGCAGGTAGAGCTTCTGGTGTACAGGTTATTTCACCTTCAGGCGATGTTACTCAAGCACCAAGAGTAATAATCAGAGGCGTGGGAACAATCTCCTCATCAAATGCACCTCTCTATGTAATTAATGGAGTTCCCGTAACTTCAGGTAACGTAGGCTACTCTTATTCTAATAATAATGCTCTTGCAGACATCAACCCTTCGGATATCGAATCTTTCGAGATTTTAAAAGATGGAGCTGCAACAGCTATCTATGGTTCACGTGCTGCTAATGGTGTTGTTTTGATTACTACAAAACAGGGAAAACAGGGTGCAGCAAAAATATCTTATGACTCTTGGATGGGCTGGTCAAAAGCTGCAAAGCTTTACGATCTGCTAAACGCCGAGGAATTTGTTACTATTGCAAATGAGAAGTATACAAATGCCGGAGGAAATCCTCAGGCTAATATGGATGAAAGAGGTACAGACGTAAACTGGTATGATCATGTTTTCAGAACAGGATTCCAGCATAGTCATACTGTATCAATATCAGGTGCTTCCCCACAGACACAATACTTTATGTCTGCAGGGTTTACAGATCAGAAAGGTCTTGCAATTAACAATAGTTATAACAGGTACACCTTTTATGCAAGAGCTGAACATAAATTCCTGAAAGATTATCTTTCTGCAGGATTTTCTCTTAATGCATCCAATCAGGTAAATGCAGGTCCTGTTAAAGGTACAAACTCAATTAGTGACAATATGTATGCAAGTTCAAGGATGTTGCCAAACGTGGCAGTTTACAATCCTGATGACCCAACCGGATACAACATAGATCCTTCCGATCGTAAGTCACTCGCAAAGGGTCCAAACCTGCGTACAATCGAAAATACTATTCCAAATATAGTATGGGTATTGAAGAATAACAGACAATCAAATATCTCGTACAGGTTGCTTCCAACTGCAAATATTGATATAAAGCCTGTAAGCTGGCTTACATATAGAATGCTTGTAGGTGCTGATGTAAATTTAATTGACGATAGCTATGTTTGGAAACCAGAGTCGGGAGATGGTTTTGGTTATAAGGGACTTATAAACAGATCTTCTATAAAGAGACAGCGCTGGAATTTCCAGAATATTTTAAGTTTCAACAAATCATTTGGATCTCACAATTTAGATGCAACGGCAGTTGCTGAGTGGACAAATTATACATATAATCGTTTCACTGCGGGAGCTCGTGATTTTTCTGATCCATTCTTTGTAGATGAGATTATTTCTGACACATATGTAACCCAGAGTTCAGGAGGTAGTGTTACTACAAACGGTTTGGCTTCATATATTTTCCGTGCAAATTACAATTACAAAAGCATGCTCTATATTGGCGGATCTGTTCGTCGTGATGGTATTTCAAATCTGCACAGAGATAATCGCTGGGGTACATTCTATGGAGGATCTGCTGCATTCAGAATTTCAGCAATGAATTTCTGGAGCGAAAGCCCAATAAACGATGTTATTAGTGATCTGCGCATAAGAGGTAGTTTTGCAGAAGTTGGAAATGACAGACTTTCGGGCGACTTCATGTTCCAGGATATTTTCGCTGGTCAAAAATATGGAGATCAGGCAGGTATTGCATATTATCAGGCAGGTAATCCTGCACTGAGATGGGAAAAGCAAAAAATACTTGACTTTGGTTTTGATGCCGGTTTTATGCATAACAGATTTAACCTGGTTTTTGCTTATTGGCAAAAAGACAACAGTGACATTGTTTTAGATGTTCCTACTCCTCCATCATTGGGTATTCCATGGAATGAAATTGCACAAAACTATGGTCAAATAGAAAATAGTGGCATAGAGTTAGAAGTAGGAGGTAATATAATTCAGAGAAGCGATTTTATCTGGAAAACTGCTTTCAATTTTTCAACACAGAAAAGCAAAGTTGTAACATTAGTGAATGATATACCTTATGAACACTATATACTTCGTGAGGGTGAATCGGTGAATGCTTTATGGGGTTATAAATATGCAGGGGTAAATATGAGTAATGGTAACCCCATGTATTACAAAAAGGATGGATCAATAGTTCAGGGTAATATAACTGATTCAAGATATTATGCCTATAATCCAAGTAATCCGACAGATTTAAGTCAAACTGATAACCTGGTTGAAGAGGATAAGTTTATACTTGGCAATTCACTTCCATCATGGTTTGGTGGATGGGACAATACATTTACCATTGAAAATTTCGATTTCAATATTTTCTTCCGCTTTTCAGGAGGTAACAAAATTGCTAACGTTACTCGCAGAGATATGCTAGATCAAGGCTTCACAAACAGCAGTAAAGAAATATTGAACAGATGGCAAAGTGTAGAGAATCCGGGTAATGGAGATGTTCCAAAATTGTGGTACGGAAAAGGAGCATTCATTAACAGAACAGGTGAAGGTATGTCACGATGGATCGAAGATGGGGATTTTCTTAAACTTCAGAACCTGGCAGTTGGATATAACGTACCTCAGGAAATATGCAAACAGCTTTGGGTTGAGAGAGTTAGAGTTTATGTACAGGGTCAGAATTTAGCAACTTTCACAAAATACACAGGTTTAGATCCTGAAGGTTATACTGTTGTTCCGGGAGTTGACTGGAATGGTAATCCTCAGCAAAGAACTGTAGTCTTTGGCTTGAATATTGGTTTTTAATTAAATGTTTAACGAAAATACAGATGTAATATGAAAAATATATTATCTATTTTATTTTGTGTGGCATTGCTTTTCAGCTGTACTGATCAGGCAATTAATCTTGATCAGAAAGATGCTATACCCTATGATGTGGCATTTGCGACAGCCGATAGATGTGAATTAGCTATTATTGGCTGTTATGATGCGGCTCAGAGCGGTTATTACCCGGGTAATAACCAAAGAAGAGGTTATCCATTCGGCGCTGCTTCTGTTGAGCAGGGTGATATGAAGGGTGAACTTATGGTAAATGTACAGCAGTTTTTCGCCGTAACATATAATGGAGATTATAATGTGTCATCTCCAAATGGTCAGGCTCACTGGGAGTGTACTTATCAAATGATAAATAAAATTAATATTGTAATTGAAGGTCTCAGAACTGCTGCAGAAAACGGTGTATTGACACAAGAAGAGGCGTTGGATGGAGAAGCAGAAGTGCGTTTTTTAAGAGCCCTTGGGTTTCATGAACTGTTAGTTTATTTTGCACTTCCTTATGCAGCTACTGCTGATGCTTCGCATTATGGTGTTCCAATCAGTACTGTTCCTATCAATACAATTGAAAAAGTAGAGGAGGCAAAAGAAGCAGGAAGAGCAACAGTGGCTGAAACATATAGTCAGATACTTGAAGATCTTGAATTTGCAGAACAGAATCTTGCAGCAACAAGATCTGGTGGTTTGAAAATATCACGTGCAACCAAAGGTGCTGCTATAGCTTTAAAAGCCAGAGTGTATCAGCATATGGGTAATTGGTCAAATGTAATTGCTGAATCAAATAAGATAGTAAGTGCAACAGCACCTTTCACAAGTCCAATTGGAGGTTATGCATTAACAGCCGAGCCAGAAGGTCCATTTGTTAACAACAGTGGTAACAGTGAGTCAATATTTTCAATTGAAAACAGTGCATTGGATAACGCAACAAATAACGGTTCACTTTCACAATTCTATTCAACAGTGCGCAGTTTGGTTGCCGTAAGTCCTATTATCATTAATGCTGATTATTGGCTTGAAAGCGATCTTAGGCGTGAGCAGCTTTTGAAAAGAGCTCAGTATGGAAGTGTTAATGCATTCTGGTCTTGGAAATACCGTGCAGGTACTGTTATGGATGACTGGACACCGGTAATTCGTTATGCAGAAGTTTTGCTTAATTACGCCGAGGCTGAAGCACGTCAGAACGGAGTTACTCAAAAAGCTGTAGATCTGCTTAATGCAGTACGAAACAGAGCTGTAACAGATCCTGAGTTACAGTTCACACTTTCATCATTTGCAAATGTTGATGAGTTGATGGACGCCATACTTAAGGAGAGAGAAATTGAGTTTCTTGCTGAAGGTAGACGTTGGCCGGATATACATCGTTTAACGTACGACAGCAAATATGCAATTAAAAGTAAGGATGGAAAAGCCGGCATTCCCGATAAAGCTTCATGGGGTAGTATGAAAACAGAATCATATGACCCGGCTTCAGGAGTCGTAGATCCAGAGATAATAAAAACAGCAGGTTTTAATTTCGAGGATAGGAGATATATTTTTCCAATACCACTATCTGAGATATCTTCCAATCCAAAGATTGCAAGTCAACAAAATGCCGGCTGGAATTAAACATCATTATTATTATTTTGTAAGACTGCTCTTCGGGGCAGTCTTATTTTTTTGTAGACCTTAATAAGTAAATTCTGCTATTTGTATTTTGTCTTACCATTTTTCATAGATAACCTCGATTAGGCATCAAAAATGTTAGTTACGCGGTTAAAAAGTTGCATAATGATTTTTTATATCTTACTTTTGCATCTTCTCGATTTTCGAGAAGTTGATTAGGTTATTCAATTGTTAAAATAATAAAGTTTTTGCATTGTTTTCTAAGTTAAAAAATGAGCTGAAATGCAATAAAAGTTACTAAAACGATCTTTTTTGCAACTATTTCTCCTTTTTTTTAAAAATAATGTGACAAAAAATTATTAGTTAAAAAAAATAATTTATATTTGTGAGATGAATCAAATCTATGTAAATGTTAAAGTGTGGGGTGAATTGATAAATAACTTTAGTCAGAAGCCACGAAAACATTTCTTTTTCTAAAAAGCAGTACAGCGCATTTGTCAATCTAGAATATAGATTTGAAAGAATATTGAAGTAAAAATAATAATAATGAAAGTGTTTAATTAAAAAGTAGAGTTTATGAAAAGGAAGCTAACTATGGTTTTAGCCCTATTCTTTATTGGAATAGGAATTGTTGTAGCTCAAACACAAGTACGTGGTAATGTGACTGATGCTTCAGGTGA
>DATGMV010000283.1:0-2735 GCA_035307185.1 Fermentimonas sp.
GTATTGCAACAATAAATGCCAAAAGAATTACACCGTTCAAACCTATAATTAGTCCAAATGGGTTTAAGCCATTGATCATCCACAACGCAATGCTTTGATCGCCAATATTGATGTTTGAGATGAGCCATATTATTGCACCTGCGGGTGCAGCAAAAATTACAGCTCTCCATAACACGATTAAGGTGCGATCTATAAGTGAAGTATATATTGTTTGTAAAAATCTCGGGGGTCTGTACGGAGGGAGTTCCAACGTGAAGAAAGATGATTCACCTTTTAAAAGTGTTTTAGATAATAGCCACGAGGTAAAAAAGGTGAAAGCGATACCCAAAACTGCAATACCTATAACAGCTAACATAGAAACAGTTCCTGCCCATTTTGAAGATACTAAAGCTCCCACGAAAATTGTTGCTATTAATATCTGCATAGGCCACCTCCCGTTACAGAGGGAGAAGTTGTTGGTTATAATTGCAATGAGTTTTTCACGTGGACTGTTAATTATTCTGGTAGCTATAACACCGGCAGCATTGCATCCAAAGCCCATACTCATAGTTAGAGACTGTTTACCGTGAGCCCCGGCTTTTTTAAAAATCCTGTCGAGGTTAAATGCTACTCTGGGCAGATAGCCAAAATCTTCCAAGAGTGTAAAAAGGGGAAAAAATATTGCCATGGGAGGTAACATAACCGATACCACCCAAGCGGTTGCTAAATATACACCATCTATTAGGAACCCGCTCAGCCACCAGGGAAAGTTAAGACTTTCTGCACCGCTTTTAAGAAAAGGATATATATTATCAATCAGCAGCGAAGATAATAATTGAGAAGGATAGTTTGCGCCTGTTATGGTTAACCAAAGCACAAGTCCCAATAACAAAAGCATGATCGGGAAGCCCCATATCCTGTGTGTTACTATGTTGTCAATAGCACGATCTATCCGATATGAGCGTTGTGATTTATCTGACGAAACGGAAGCATTTACAATTTTGGCTGCTTTTGCATATATTGCTTCTACGAGGTTATTTCGATATCCGTTACCTAATTCATTTCTGTAACCGGATGCAAGATCGAGTATATTATCTTCATTTTCGGCATTGATATCTTTAGATAATTCGCCCTGTTGTAGTGCAGTCGTGATAGATATATCACCTTCAATCAACCGCATAGCAAGCCAGTTTGTATTTGGCAATTGCGGGTCGAGCTCCAATAATGCAGTGGAGATTTCATTGATAGCTTTACCTGTTTTTTCGGACACTTGAATCAGAGAGCGTTTCTTGGGTCGGACAGCTCCTGTGGCGACCTGCTGTATGGCGGTTAATAGTTCATCTATCCCCTCTTTAAACCTTGCACTGGTGGCAACAACAGGAATACCCATATCCCTGGACAGTGTACGCACATCAATATCGATATTATGCCTGCGGACTTCATCCATGAGGTTAAGGCATAACACCACTTTATTGGTTATTTCGAGAATTTGCAATACAAGGCTTAGGTTTCTTTGCAAACGACTTGCATCTACTACCACTACTGTTACATCGGGCTTACCAAAGAGTACAAAATCTCTCGCAATTTCTTCATCTTCGGAAGTAGATAAGAGCGAATAGGTTCCGGGGAGATCCACTATTTTAAATTTGCTGTCTCTGTAGTTAAAGCTGCCTTCGGCACGAGCTACAGTTTTGCCCGGCCAGTTACCTGTATGTTGTTTTAGCCCTGTCAGTAGATTGAAGATTGTACTTTTACCGGTATTGGGATTTCCGGCAATTGCAACTGTATAATCATAATCGCCTGAAAATTCACCAAGCTTTTTTAATTCACTTCGTGGGTTTAGTTCACAGACTTCACATGCAGATTTTGTTTTCATGTACTATTCTTTAATTTCTACAATTACGTTAACTGCATCTTCATTTCTGAGAGATATTAGAGTGTCATGTATGTTGTAAGCTATTGGATTTTTTAGCGGACTGATGTTGTGTATGCTGATTTTAGCACCTTTAACAAAGCCGAGATCAAGCAGGCGTTGCCTGATTTCACCATTACAATTTGGAGAAATTCCAACAATTATTGCAGTTTGTCCTTTACTTAATAATCCTAAATGCTGAAGTATTTTCATAGCTCATTTTAAAATCTATCACATAACTTAGATATGCAAATATATATAATTAGAACGTACTAACAATATTATTTACTGAAACTAATATGTAAAGTTTTTTGAAAGGCAACTATAACCTTTAATTGGATCGGTGTTTTCAGGATATTGGTTACTACCTTTTCATCTGAACAAGCAAACTGTTGCAAACCTTACTACTGAACATTTCATTCGTTCTGTCTGAATAAGTAACAGTCATACTTCCATCAAAGGTTTCAAAGGATTCAATGGTAATTACTTCACCCAATATCAAGTTGCGGCTATTCAGGAATTTAAGCAATTCTTCGGATGAAGGTCCTACAGCCATAAAGATAACTTGATCACCCGGTTTACAGCTACTTAGTTTAATGTAGTGTTCGGAAACAATTTTTCCGTTGACATCGGGGATCGGTGAACCATGAGGATCAACTTTAGGATACCCCAAAAGTTCATCCATTTTCTCAAAAAATATTGGAGATTTTAAATGTTCAATCTGTTCTGCAATATCATGCACCTCTTCCCAGCCAAATCCCATTTTTTCTACAAGATACATTTCTGCCAATCGGTGCTTTCGTAAAATCAGGGCAGCTTCTTTTTTTCCTTTATCGGTAAGTTT
>DATGMV010000284.1:0-2388 GCA_035307185.1 Fermentimonas sp.
TTATTCCATT
Source organism: Fermentimonas sp. (assembly GCA_035307185.1). GTDB lineage: Bacteria > Bacteroidota > Bacteroidia > Bacteroidales > Dysgonomonadaceae > Proteiniphilum. The sequence continues at coordinate 11 of DATGMV010000284.1, forward strand.
CAGTATGGGTTCATCAACTGACAGATCTCAGTATCAGGCAACCTACTATGATAGAATAGAATATAGGTTCGAAAGCAAGATTAACGATTAATTAAAAATACAATTTATTATACTCTATGACTTTAATAAAATCCATATCAGGCATCAGAGGCACAATTGGTGGTGAAGTTGGAGAAAATCTAACGCCACTTGATATTGTGAAATTCAGTGCAGCTTATGCAACTTTTATAAAAGAATCTTCCCAAATAGACCGACCGAGAATTGTTGTCGGCAGAGACGCACGTATTTCCGGTGAGATGGTTCACAGTATTATTACCGGAACTCTAATGGGAATGGGATGTGATGTAACAGATATTGGAATGGCTACTACTCCAACTACGGAGATAGCTGTAAAGAAAGAGGGCGCAACGGGTGGTATAATAATTACAGCAAGTCACAACCCAAAAGAGTGGAATGCTTTAAAACTTTTAAACAGCGACGGCGAGTTTCTAAATGCCGAAGAGGGAGCTCGTATACTAAGTATAGCTGAAAGTGAAAGGTTTAATTTTGTAGATGTTGACAAATTGGGCAACATTTCACAAAAACAGTATTTACACGAACATATACAATCAATATTATCACTCGATCTTGTTGATATTGAAGCAATAAAGAGTGCTAATTTCCGTGTAGCAATAGATTGTGTAAACTCAGTAGGAGGAGTTGCGGTTCCGGAGCTTTTATACGCACTTGGGGTAAAAAAAATATATAAACTTCACTGCGCTCCACACGGCAATTTCTCTCACAACCCCGAACCATTACCACAACACTTAACCGAGCTTGCATCAATAACACAAAGTTCAAAGGCTGATGTGGGATTTGCCGTAGATCCGGATGTTGACAGATTGGCTATATATTGCGAAAACGGTGAGCCATTTGGAGAAGAGTATACTCTTGTATCAATATCTGATTACGTTTTACAGCACACACCCGGTAACACTGTTTCAAACCTAAGTTCAACACGTGCATTAAGAGATGCAACTATTAAGCGAGGAGGCAATTATTATGCAGCTGCTGTGGGTGAAGTAAATGTAGTTACAAAAATGAAAGAGGTAGACGCCGTTATAGGAGGAGAAGGAAATGGTGGAGTAATCTATCCTGCTTCTCATTATGGTAGAGATGCACTCGTAGGTATAGCACTTTTCCTCTCACAAATGGCTAAGTCCGGGAAAAAGCCAACCGAGCTAAGAGCTTCATACCCATCATACTATATGGCAAAACAGAAAATGGAACTAACTCCTGAAATGGATATCGACCTACTTTTGAGTAAGGTTAAAGAGAAGTTTCATGAGAATAACCCAATTGATATTGATGGGGTCAAGATTGACTTCCCCGATAAGTGGGTACATTTGCGTAAGTCAAATACAGAACCAATAATACGTATATATTCAGAGGCCGGTTCTCTCAAAGAAGCAGAAGAACTTGGACAAGAAATTATAAATATAATAAGAGAACTTGCCTAAAAACCTGAACTAATGAAAGATGCATTAATTAGTAGAGACGACTTGCGTGGTCTTCATCCGATCTTTCGTGGTAAATATGGTGATAAGATTATCGATTTTGGTATAAAAATTTCAGCATTGCATGTACCTAATGAGATATATAGGCGCTCAAGACATCTTATGGGAGCTGAATTTTGTAAAGATGTTTTGGATAAACTGGAGATAAAACGTATATTACGTAATGAGGATGTACTTGATCAGCTTAAAGATGGACCATTTATAACGGTATCTAATCATCCTTACGGACATATCGACGGAATTGCTGTAATTGAAACGTTAGCAAGCAGAACTGACAACTACAAGATGATGGTGAATCATATACTTGGACTGATTGACACGATGGCCGAAAATTTCATTACAGTTGATCCGCTTAAAAATGAGGAGAAGAACAAAGTTACATTTGCCGGAATTAGAGATAGCATCGCTCATCTAAAGAGAGGAAACTCGATGGGGTTCTTTCCTGCCGGAGCTGTTTCAAATCTTTATTTCAAAAATGGCAGATTTGTTATTGAAGATAGAGAATGGCAGCCTGCTGTACTTAAGATAATACAGAAGGCTGATATACCTGTTATTCCGATTCACATTTCAGGATACAATAGTACCTCATTCTATCTTTCAAGAGTATTAGGGTGGAAGGTGCGAAACCTGAGGCTCTGTCATGAGCTTTACAATAAAAAAGGAAAAGAGATGGTACTAACTTTTGGTGACCCAATTATGCCGGAAACTATTAAACAGTTTAATAGTGGAACTGAACAATTGGGATATTTCTTAAAAAAGAAAACGTACGATCTCGACAAAATTTAAAAATTATGGCAAAGCAATCAATACAGCAAATAAAAC
>DATGMV010000285.1:0-4030 GCA_035307185.1 Fermentimonas sp.
TGCAGTTGGGCATGACACAGAAAAATTCAAGGCAAATGACTCTGTCTACAATGCACTTCCAGCATGCTGCTTTTATAGAAAATAGAATAATAATATTATTAAAAGTTGTGAGGGAATATATTTTCTTGATACATTCCCTCACATTTAAATTAAGTAAATAAAAAAATTATTGACCAATATTATAATAAAGAGGAGCTTCCGGTCCTAAAGGAATTCCAAATAATATCCAGATAATTAGCAGGATTACCCATCCAATAAAGAATGTTACAGAGTATGGCAACATGTTTGCCACAATGGATCCAAATCCTGCATCCTTTTGATATTTTTGAAAATAGACTATTATTAAAGCGAAATAACTCATCATTGGAGTCATAACATTAGTTACACTATCTCCTACTCTATAAACAGCTTGTGACAGTTCGGGTGAATAGCCCAATAACATAAAAATAGGGATAAAGATAGGTGCCATAATAGCCCATTTTGCTGATGCACTCCCCATAAATAGGTTGATAAAAGCTGAAAATATAATAAACATAATTACTAAAGGAATCAGACCTATATTTAGACTGCTAAGGAAATCAGCTCCATTTATTGCTAGTAGAACTCCCAAGTTGCTCCACTGAAACCATGCAACAAATTGTGCTGCAAAGAACACAAGGACTAAAAATGAAACAAGCGACTTGAAACTTTGATTCATTCCTTCAATTACATCTGAAGATTTTTTAAAAGTGCCAACAGTAAAACCGTAGACAATGCCAAGAGTAGCACCTATCAGAAAAAGGAAAGAAATAAATCCCCTAAGTAACGGTGAGTGCAAAATTGAACCATCTTCACCTCTTAGCAATCCATTTTCCGGAATAATACCAATAAGTATAATTGTTAACCACACCAGTGCGGCAATACCGGTATTACGAAGACCTTTACGTTCTAATGCACTAAGTTGAGTAATATCTTCGGGTTCAACATCACCTGTATATTTGCCTAATCCGGGCTCAACAATTTTATCTGTCACCACTGTACCCATAATGGCAATCAGAAAAGTAGAAACAAACATAAAATAATAGTTTGCGGTAGGCATAACTACATACTCAGGATCTAAAATCTGTGCTGCCTCCGTCGATAAGCCAGCCAGAAGAGGATCAATCGTTCCAATGAGAATATTTGCACTAAACCCTCCACTAACACCTGCAAATGCAGCAGCCATTCCGGCTATTGGATGTCGCCCCAGCGAGTGAAAGATAACTCCTGCAAGTGGAATAATCAGAATGTATCCAATATCTGAAGCAATATTAGAAAGCACCCCGGTAAAAACAACCATTAAAGTGATTAATTTTGGAGGTGCTTTTAGTAGTAATGATTTTACTGCAGTACTTATTAGACCACTACTCTCTGCAATTCCTATACCAAGCAATGCAACCATCACAATGCCAAGTGGTGCGAAACCGGTATAGCTATCTACCATTTCAAGAAGGACTCTATGCAACCCCTCTTTAGATATTAAATTAACTACATTAACAGTCTCTCCGGTTGCCGGATGTATACCGCTCCATCCTAAGGAATAGCCAATCCCGGAAATTATAAGAGTAATTAAAGCGAATAAGGCGAAAAGTATTGCCGGATGTGGTAGGGCGTTACCCCCTTTTTCTATAAATCGTATAAAACCTTTGTTGGTAGTTGACTTGTTCTCTGACATTTAACTATCAATTTTTCTACTCAAGATCATTATTATCACATTAGAATCTTAAGCGTATGTATATATTATAATTTTTTGGATAGGCAAAGATAAAATAAAGATGCATTTATCCATAATAATTGGTACTTTTGTTTCTAAACGTAAGTAAAATACTAAAATCGATAGAACATGAACATCTTAAAATCTTTGTTAATACTAACAATTGTTTTTTCTTTAAACAGCAATGCAATTTATTCTCAAAAAAGAGATACCAACTACGACGAATCTCAAGTTCCCCATTACTCACTACCATCAATTCTAACATCACAGAGCGGAAATGTAATAAACAATATTTCCGACTGGGAGGAGTTTCGCAGACCAGAGATTTTAAACAGTTTCATCAGTCATGTTTACGGTAAAGTGCCAGGAGAAATAGATACAATGCTGGTAGATGTTACGGAGCAGGGTAAATACCTAAATGGAACTGCTGACAGAATTCAGGTTACACTTACATTTATAAAAGATAAAAAAAAACACAGTGCCGATTTACTTATCTACCTTCCATCAAATAAACTAAAATCACCAATATTCCTTGGGTACAATTTTCAGGGAAATCATACTATTGCTAATGATAAAGAAATATTTATAACAAAATCGTGGGTACCTGTCAACAAACCAATCGGAGTGGAAACTAATGTTGCTGTAGAACAATCGCGTGGTTCTATGAGCAGAAGATGGCCATTGGAGACGATAATTAATGCAGGATATGGTGTTGCCACGCTTTACAGAGGGGATATTGATCCTGATAAAGACGACTTTAGTGACGGTGTGCACCAGCTATTTTATGGTAAAGATCAAAAGAAGCCTTTTCCTGATGAATGGGGAACTATTGCTGCCTGGAGCTGGGGACTATCGCGAGTTATGGATTATCTCGAGACTTTTGATAAAGTTGATAATGAAAAAGTTATTGTTGTTGGGCATTCCAGATTAGGAAAAGTATCACTCTGGGCTGCTGCTATCGATAATAGATTTGCAGCATCTATATCAAATAATTCCGGTGCTATGGGTGCAGCACTATCAAGAAGAAAGTTTGGCGAAACAGTGGAGGTTATAAATACAAGCTTCCCTCATTGGTTTAGTGGCGACTTCAAAAAGTACTCTAAAAAGGAGTACATTATGCCTGTTGATCAACATATGTTAATTTCCCTTATAGCACCACGTCCGGTTTATGTGGCAAGTGCAACAGAAGATCTTTGGGCAGACCCTCGTGGAGAGTTTTTATCTGCCAAAGAAGCCTCTGTAGTATATAATCTTTATGGGGTACCCGGACTATCATCAACTCAAATGCCACAGCCAGAAACACCTATAATTGGCGAAGTTAGTTACCACCTGAGAACTGGCAAGCATGATATAATCCAATACGACTGGGAACAGTATATCAAGTTTGCAAAGTACAATAAAATAGAGTAATTAGCTCTCTTCCATTAAAAAGGATATCGGATCTTCAAGGTATTCCATAACCTTGTAAATAAAGCGTGTAGCTTCACCACCATCCACAATACGATGATCAACAGTGAGCGATAAGGGCATCACGTGACCCACAACAATCTCATCGTTTCTCACTACAGGTGTTTTTAATATGCGCCCAATGCCAAGTATACCTGATTGCGGGTAATTCAAGACTGGTGTTGCATATATACCACCTATTGAACCAAAGCTGGTAACGCTAAACGAGCCACCCTTTAAATCTTCAAGAGTAAGCTTTCTCGTTCTTGCTTTATGTGCCAACTCTGCAATCTGCTTTGCTATCTGGAAAATGGTGAGTCTATCCGCATCACGAATAACCGGAACCACAAGTCCGTCGGGTGCATCAACAGCAATTCCAATGTGGTAACGGTTTCTATATATCATACGGCTATTCTCCATGTCTATCTGTGAATTTAGCTGACGGTGATGTTTTAGAGCCTGAGCTACAGCTTTAACAATGAATGATAAATAAGTAAGATTTACATCTTTATCAGCAAACCTTTGTTTATATCTGGCTCTAACCTGCATCAACTCATATATATCAACCTCTTCAAAAACCGACATTTGTGCAGTGCTATTAATTGACTGAAGCATATTCTTAGCAATAGCTTTCCTTATTTGAGTAAGAGGCTCATATGTCACATCACCCTTCGTATCACTAATCTTAACATCGGGAGTCGACAAATAGTCCAGTTCCAGCTTAGATTTAAATTCCTTAATATCTGATTTCTTAACCCTTCCGGATGGTCCGCTACCAATGACCTGATTTATATCAATACCCATATGCTTAGCCATCGCACGTGCTACAGGTGTTGCTAATGCTTTACGCTG
>DATGMV010000286.1:0-4630 GCA_035307185.1 Fermentimonas sp.
TGTGCCAATAAGAATGCTACAGCCAGACAAATTAGCGATAGCGACAGGAACATATTTTTAAATGTTGATTCTAATTTAGCCATTTTTTACTACCTCCCCGAACCTTTTTGGTAATGTGTAATTATTTATTAACGGTGTAAGTGCATTCATCAATAGAATTGCAAAAGAAACACCTTCAGGATAAGAGCCCCAAAAACGTATTGCCATTGTAACGAAACCTATGCCGACTCCATATATAATCATCCCTTTCTTAGTCATTGGAGATGTAACATAATCTGTAGCCATGAAGCAAGCTCCCAGCATTAGTCCACCCGAAGCAATATGTATAATGGGATTATACAGCTCTATAGGATTGAAAATATATATGATGCCTGAGAAAAGTGCAACGGTTAATATTATTGACACAGGAATATGCCATGTAATAACTTTCTTCCAAAGCATATAAATCAACCCAATAAGAATTGCGAGTGCACTCATCTCACCAAGCGATCCACCCTCAAAACCAAAGAGCATGTTTTGCAGTGTTGGTAAATGTTCCGGTGATCTGTTTATCACTCCAAGAACGGTAGCAGAGCTTATAGCATCTGTTGCCTCCGAAATTGCGGGCAATGGCCAAGTTGTCATCTGTGCCGGAAAAGATATTAATAAAAATATACGTCCCGCAATTGCCGGATTAAAAATATTGTTGCCTAATCCTCCGAATGATAGTTTAATTACACCTATTGCAAACAAACACCCCAAAGCAAGAATCCACAACGGAAGATTTGATGGAACATTGAAAGCTAAAAGAACACCTGTTATGATAGCCGAACCATCAAAAGCGGTGGGAGTCTTCTTAATTATGTATTTAACAATTAAATACTCAAATAAAACACAGAAAACCACAGCAGATAGTGTGATAATCAATGCATCTAATCTAAATACATATAGTGCGACTAAAAACGCAGGAATTAGTGCAATCAGCACATGATACATATTTCTCTCTATGGAATCACCACTGTGTATGTGTGGTGATGGAGAGACTATTAGTTTGTTTTCCATATCTAAAACTATTCTGTTTTAATTTTTTCGTTCCCTAATAATTGTGTTAACTTTCCCTTTGCCAAGTCTGATATAATCCAGAAGTGGTCTGTGAGATGGGCATATGAAACTACATGAACCACACTCAATACAATCTGTTATGTAATTCTCTTCCGCTCTGTCCCACACTTCATACTCCGTCAGGTTCATCAGTAAAGTAGGATTTAGTCCCATCGGGCAAACCGTAAGACATTTACTACACCTTATACAGTCGCTCATGGCTTTCCTCTTTGCTTCGAGGGTAGGAATAATCAATAATCCCGATGTGCCTTTTGTAACAGGTATCTCAATACTAGCCAATGCCTTACCCATCATGGGACCTCCACTTACAATTTTTCCGGTACTTTCAGGTAAACCTCCCGCTTCATCAATTAAGTCATTTAATGGAATACCTATTCTCGATAAGAAGTTTGAAGGTTTAGCAACATGATCACCTGTTACGGTTACCACTCGCTCAATTAGTGGTTTGTTTTTCTGAACTGCTTCATAGATAGCGAAAACGGTACCAACATTCTGAACAACCGCTCCCACCGATATAGGTAAAGCTCCGCTTGGTACCTGACGTTTAATTAATGCATCAATGAGTTGCTTCTCACCACCTTGTGGATATTGAACCTTAAGTGCTTCTACCTCAATCTGAGGATAATCTTTACGCAGTTTTTTGAATAGAGCAATTGCATCTTTCTTGTTATCTTCGATACCTATGATGGCTCTTTTGACATTTAATGCTTTCATTACAATGGTTGTGCCTACCATAATCTCTTCGGCTTTATCCATCATTACAGCATGATCGGATGTGAGGTAAGGCTCACACTCTACACCATTGATTATCAAAACCTCAGGCTTTGTACCAGGAGGTGGTGTAAGTTTAACATGTGTTGGGAAAGTAGCGCCACCCATACCCACAATTCCAGCATCCTGAATCTTCTTAAGAATATCTTGTGATGTAAGTGCACACTCCTTAATAATAGTTTCACTCCTATCTATAGACTCTTCCCACTCATCACCTTCGCAATTAATGAAGATGGCATCGCGACGATAACCGCTTGAATCTAAAGCCTTATCTATTTTTAATACTATGCCCGAAACAGGTGAATGAATATTGGCAGAAACATACCCTACGCTTTTCCCTATTAGGGTACCTACCTTAACTTTATCGCCCTTCTTAACAATAGGTTGACAAGGTGCTCCAATATGTTGTCCCATTGGGATAATTACCTGTTTAGGTATAGTAATGGATTGTATTGATTTTCCGGCCGATATCTTCCTCTCTTTAGGATGAATACCGCCTAATCTGAATGTTTTTAACATATGTGCTTATAACTTACAGGTTAATTTGGCAATGTAGCCGTCTCCTCTTTATTTGCTAAAGTTTTTTCTTTTTTAGGTGGAAAGTTGAGTTCCAAAATTGAGTTGGTTGGACAAACCGGTACACACTTACGGCAAAGTCTACATTTATCATCAATAATAAATGCCAGATTGTTTTCTATAGTAATTGCTTCAAATGGGCAAACCTGTTGACATTTTGTACATCCAATACACGCAACATCGCATGCTTTTTTTGCCACACCGCCTTTATCTTTATTTACACAACTTACATAAATTCTACGTGACTTTGGTCCTTGTTTCCTTAGTTCGATAATATCCTTCGGACAGGCTTTAACGCAAGCACCACATGCAGTACACATATCTTCCACAACTTCAGGTAGCATGGTCTCTGGATTGATGTGGATAGCATCAAAAGTGCACGAATCTACGCAGTCTCCCAGCCCATAACAGCCAAATGAACAGCCAGTATCTCCACCATATAGTGCAGATGCAACTGTGCAATTTGATACTCCGTCGTAAAGATTTAAACGGGGTCGATTATCGCAAGTGCCGTTACAACGGACAACCGCTATTTTTTTTACCGCAACAGGTGCTGTCATTCCAAGGATATTGGCAACGGCATCCATAGTTTTCTGTCCACCTACAGGACAGTTTAAATCACCTAATGATTCTGCTTTTACACAGGCAGCTGCAAACGAAGAACATCCGGGGAACCCGCAGCCACCACAATTGGCAGCCGGTAAAGCATCTTGGACCTCCTGTATGCGAGGATCTTCTTCCACTTTAAACTTTTGTCCCACCATATAGAGAATTGCCGCGCTTCCAGCACCAATTACTCCCAATGTTGCAACGGCAGATAGTAATACACTCATAATATTAATTTGTTTTTTTAATATTGAATCTAAAAGAATTTGCCATTCTATTTCTTAAAAAGTATAGCACAACGTAATAAGGAATTAGTGCAATAATTGAGCTCATTGCAGCCTCGGTTTCACTAAAATTCCAGATTTTGAGGGAAAGAATTAAAATAAGCAAGAGTAGTAATAACGGTAATATAAATGCCCATAAAACTGCTTTGTAGCCGAGGGACTCTTTCCCTTCAATTATCACTCTTTCGTTTTCGTGGAACATACCTGTGTAGTCCTTTATGTCTACCAATTTTTCTTTTGAATCAGCAGCCATACAGGCAGATCTTGCGTGACACCCACTACAGGCCGACTTTTGTAGTATTCGTACTGTAATATCGTTGCCTTTTACTTTTTCGATTACTCCTTCGTGTTCAATCATGAAGCAGTGGTATAATAATTCTTTCTTGATACATTGCCTAACTATCGGCAAAGTTAAGTATTAATTTTGTGAATATTAAAAGATTTAGTGAACTAATAAGCCTCTTTACTGTTAATATTGGTTTGCAACTACATCAGTTTTTAAATAGATGGTGTTTATACATCACATTTAAATAATATAACCACAGAGTTCGACGAACATTTAGCTTTGTATTTTTGTTAAAATGTAGTGTTACAGCTAAGTCGATAGATTATTTTTATTATATTTTAATACTTTGATTCGTATGATTTTTGATATTGAGATGATTCGCAACGTGTATGAACAACTTCCTAATAAAGTAAAGAAGGTGAAGAATGTTCTACAAAGACCTTTAACTTTAACTGAGAAAATACTTTTTTCACATCTTTCACCCGATACACCTATAAGCAATTACAAACGTGCATCAGATTACGTTGATTTTGCACCTGATCGCGTAGCAATGCAAGACGCGACAGCCCAGATGGCATTACTTCAGTTTATGAACGCAGGTAGGTCTTCGGTAGCAGTGCCGTCTACTGTTCATTGCGATCATTTGATTCAGGCATACAAGAATGCCGAGACTGATCTCGAAAATGCAAAAATTACTAATCGTGAGGTGTTTGATTTTCTGAAAGATGTTTCAAACAAATATGGTATAGGTTTTTGGAAACCGGGTGCAGGAATTATACATCAAGTAGTCCTTGAGAATTATGCATTTCCGGGTGGCATGATGATTGGTACAGATTCGCATACTCCTAATGCAGGTGGACTTGGTATGATTGCCATTGGTGTAGGTGGTGCTGATGCCGTTGATGTTATGGCGGGCATGCCATGGGAACTAAAGATGCCAAAACTTATTGGTGTTAAATTAACTGGTAAACTCTCTGGATGGAGTGCTCCCAAAGATGTTATTCTA
>DATGMV010000287.1:0-4497 GCA_035307185.1 Fermentimonas sp.
AAGAGTTAGCCGGTGGAGAAATAGAAGGAGATATACGAGATATTTACCCTGCACCAATAGAGTGTAAAAAAGTTACACTATCATATGACAAAACCACAAAACTTATAGGCAAAGAAATCCCTGCAGACGAGATAAAAAGCATCCTTCACAGTCTCGAAATGGAGATAATAAGTGAAAGCGAAACAGATATCACTTTCAATATACCAACTTATAGAGTGGATGTTACACGAGATGTGGATGTAATTGAAGACATACTCCGTATTTATGGATATAATAATATAGAGATCAGCGATTCTTTAAAAGCAAATCTTTCATACCAAACACCCACCGACAGAAAAAACAATCTGCAAACATTAATATCAGAGCAACTCACAGCTAATGGCTTTAGTGAGATAATGAATAACTCACTCACAAAAAAGAGTTATTATGAGTCGCTCGAGTCATACCCAATCAGAAACTGTGTATCATTGGTTAACCCATTAAGTGGTGATTTAAGTGTGATGCGACAAACACTACTGTTTGGTGGACTCGAGAGTATAGAATACAACCGAAACAGAAAGCATGGCGACATACGCTTCTATGAGTTTGGCAATTGCTATTTCTACGATAAAGAGAAGAAAAACGAAGATAAAGTTCTTGCCGAGTATTCTGAGTCCACATTCATCGGATTATGGATAAGTGGAAGAAGAACCCACAAGAACTGGGCAGCACCCGAAGAGAATAGCTCTATATTTGAGTTAAAGGCTCATGTTGAAAATATTACAAACAGACTTGGTCTGAAAAACAATGATATTAAATATGAACCTTTCAGCAATGATATCTTTTCAACTGCATCAGCATTAACCTCCAACAGAAAGCAGTTAGGCTACATTGGTATAGTTTCAAAGAAAATCACCAAACAGTTAGATATTGACACTGATGTTTACTATGCAGAATTAAACTGGGATAATCTGATGAAGGTGACTGAAAAAAGATCAGTTCAGTTTTCAGAAATATCTAAATTTCCTGCAGTAAGCAGAGATTTGGCTCTTCTTATTGATAAAAAAACAACATTTGCAGAGATTGAACAGATTGCATTAAAATCAGAAAGAAAACTTCTGAAGGAAGTTACATTGTTTGATGTTTACGAGGGTAAGAATCTGCCCGAAGGAAAGAAATCTTATGCTGTTAACTTTATGTTGCAAGACGAAGATAAAACACTTACCGACAAGCAGATAGATAAGGTAATGGGCAAAATAAGGCAAAATCTTGAAAAAGAACTCAATGCTCAATTAAGGTAAAAAGAGCAGTTTAAATAATTATTAATTAAATAATAAGATAAAAAAGAAAATCACAATATAAGATATGGGAAGAGCATTTGAATATCGTAAAGCAAGAAAGATGAAACGCTGGGGCAACATGTCACGCGTATTCACAAAACTGGGAAAGGAAATAACCATTGCAGTTAAAGAAGGTGGTCCCGACCCGGATACGAATCCCCGCTTGCGCGTATTGGTTCAGCATGCTAAAAAAGAGAACATGCCCAAAGACAACGTGGAGAGGGCTATAAAAAAGGCAATGGACAAAGACTCTTCCGACTATAAAGAGGTGGTTTACGAAGGTTATGGACCTTTTGGCATTGCTATCGTAGTTGAAACTGCTACAGATAATACTACACGTACAGTGGCCAATGTACGTAGCTATTTCAACAAACATGGTGGTTCTTTAGGCACTACGGGTAGCCTTGAGTTTCTGTTCGACCATAAGTGTGTATTTAAAATAGCTCAAAAAGAGGGTGTCGACCTCGAAGATTTAGAACTGGAGCTAATAGATTATGGAGTAGATGAGATTGAAGTTGAAGAGGATGATATATTGCTATATGGCGACTTTACATCTTATTCAAATATTCAGAATTACCTCGAAGAGAATGGCTTTGAAATCTTCTCTGCAGAATTCGAACGCATTCCACATGACACAAAAGCACTCAATGATGAGCAACGCGAACAGATCGAAAAGCTTTTAGAAAAGTTCGAAGATGACGATGACGTACAGAATGTTTTCCACAATATGGAAGAAAGTTAGGTCTTACTCAATAAATTATCATAAATCTCAAGAGCTTCTTTTGCTGCTGCATAGGAGCTCTTTTTGTGTTCAATAACATCATTCTCTAACTTCTTAAGGTGCTCTACCACAACAGTATTTCCGTAAAATCTTCTGTGCAAATGCTCATTTATGGTCTCATACATTCTGTATTTATACTGTTCGTTACGTTTATAATAGAAATAACCATTTTCCTTCACAAAATCGATATACCTGCCAATCATATCCCAAACTTCTGCAATTCCTATATTATAATACCCTGAGTATGTAAGAACCTCCGGAGCCCATCCCGAATCGGGTAATGGATATAGATGTAGTGCGTTTTTCAATTGTCTTCTGGCAATATTTGCCCTATCAATATTATCACCATCAGCTTTATTAATAACAATACCATCGGCCATCTCCATAATGCCCCGTTTTATACCTTGCAGCTCGTCGCCTGTACCCGACAATTGAATCAGTAAAAAGAAATCCACCATAGAGTGCACAGCAGTTTCCGATTGCCCTACCCCAACTGTTTCCACAAATATATAATCAAATCCGGCAGCTTCACATAAAATAATAATCTCTCTTGTTTTTCTTGCAACACCTCCAAGAGAACCTGATGATGGAGATGGGCGAATAAAAGCATTCTTCTCAACAGATAGTTTTTCCATACGTGTTTTATCGCCAAGAATACTACCTTTCGATCTTTCACTCGAAGGATCAATTGCAAGCACTGCAACTTTGTGACCTTTATTAAGCAAATACATACCGAAGGAATCTATAGACGTGCTTTTTCCCGCACCTGGAACTCCAGTAATACCTACTCTTACTGAATTTCCGGAGTGAGGCAAACATTTCTCAATAATCTCCTGTGCCAAGCTGTTATGTTCGGAGAGAGAACTCTCAATAAGTGTAACTGCCCTGCTCAATACAACCATATCACCAGCCAAGATACCTTCCACATACTCGTCCGCAGAATGTAGAATATTTTTTTTACGCTTCACTCTATAGGGATTCACACTGGGTGGTTGTGACACACCTTTATTTACAATGAGTCCTTTATATTTTGAGTCGTTTTCAGGATGTACCATATAATATCAATTATAATAAAAAACCGAATGAAGTAACCATACAAAGTTACTTCATTCGGTACCTTTTATCAAACGTAAATTAGAATATTTATCTTTTTGGAGTCACATTACCTTTAATCGTAAGAACATGAACTGTATCGGGTACATTAGAGTAAACTCTAATTGTCTTATTGAATGTGCCGGGGCGACGAACTGTAGAGTATTGTGCCGAAATAACACCCTTTTTACCCGGAAGTATCGGTTCTCTAGTATAACTTGGGGTTGTGCAACCACATGAAGCTACAACTCTTTGTATGATTAGTGGACTGTCGCCGGTGTTAGTAAACTCAAATTGAGTTGTAACTGCACCAATCTCCTCTTTTATTGTTCCAAAATTATGTTCAGTTTTTGAAAATTCTAATGATGGTTGTTTTGCGAAAGCAATTGAACTTATCAAAAAAGTAAAAAGTAAAAGTAAACCTGTTTTTTTCATCACTATATTATTTAATTCTTCACATTATTCTAATAACTGAATTGTAAGACACAAATGTAACAATTCAGTTTAAAACCAGTCCTCTGTTTAACAAGTTTTTAATCCTTTATCACAATTCTCTCACCTGCCGTGTGCGATTTAAACTCTGTTGCGTACATACTCTCAATTGTTGCCATTCCGCTTGAGTAGCTACCTTCGCGAGAAGCATAAACAGAATATTCAAACAGATAAGTGCCTTTAGGAAGATTATCAAAAAAGAAATTTGTTGACGCATCCAAAGAGGTTTCATAATAAACAACACCATTTTGCCGGCCAATTCTTGAAAGTTGATTTATTGGCTCAAAAGCACTTGCACGCATATCTTTAATATGCACAAACTCCATATCCCTATCAACCCTTACAGTTAGTCTCACAACCACTTTATCTCCAACATTTATCTGATTATCATCACTTATTTCTTTCAATCTCACACCTTCAGAAGTTGTTTCTTCAATAAACATAAGCTTCTCAATATCAAGTGAGCCATCTATTTTCTCAACCTTGTCAATATCTTCAAAAAACTGCAAATATAGTGCTCCCCACGCAGGTGAGTTGCCTCTGTGAGCAACTGAAACATTACCCATATCGGGAGTAATCTCCTTGCGGCTCCACGACTCTTTAATATAACCTGTGCCAAGTTCTTTACTATCGGCATCTACTACTGTATCGCCCAATTTAATCTCTGTTTCACCTTCAGAAGAGAACCAATCGCTTCCAGTACTAAGAAGAGCAAAAACTGCATCTGCAGTAGCGTGAGTCGACTCCCAAAGCTGCGTTTGCTTCTGTTTAAGCAACCATCTTTTCATGTTATCAATCTCCTCAACAGGTGCA
>DATGMV010000288.1:0-2514 GCA_035307185.1 Fermentimonas sp.
GCAAAAGAGGAGCTTGCTTTAAAAACAATGAAAGAGATTCTTGGAGAAAGCTTCGAGATGTTTATGTTATTAAGAGATATTAAAGAACAAGATTATATTCAGGCACGCATTCCTTTTGATTTAAATATAAAATAATTGATGGAGTTACCGGTAGTAGAAATTCGTCGTTACTTACAGCCACTATCATGGTTGTACGGAATTGGAGTGAATTTCCGCAATTGGCTATATAACAGAAAAATACTTAAACAATATAAATTCGATATTCCTGTAATTTGTGTTGGTAATATTACTGTTGGTGGTACAGGCAAAACTCCACACATAGAATACCTGATACAGCTGCTATCATCAAAATATAAAATTGCAGTTTTAAGCAGAGGGTATAAACGAAAAAGCAAAGGCTTTCAGGTTGTAGAGATAAATTCAAAGGTAAGAGATGTTGGAGATGAACCACTTCAAATAAAGAAGAAGTTTCCTTCAGCAATGGTATTAGTTGATAAAAACAGGGTAAATGCAATAAAAAAAATACTTTCTCTTAAGAAAGAAGATAAACCCGATGTAATATTGCTTGACGATGGGTTTCAACATCGTCGTGTGATACCTTCACTTTCAATATTATTGGTAGATAGTAATAGACCTGTATTTGAAGATAAATTATTACCAGCCGGACTGTTACGTGAACCTTTGGAGGGGATTTCCAGAGCATCAATTGTTTTGGTTACAAAATGTTCCCCCGATTTACAACCTATCGATTTCAGGATATACTCAAACGGTTTAGATCTCTTCGCATTTCAAAGTCTTTATTTCACGACCTTTAATTATGAGGAAATTAAACCTCTGTTTCCTGAAATAAACGATAAGGATGTAAAGTTAAACAGTATACTGAAGAAGCACACATTTCTTATAACCGGTATAGCGTCTCCTGAACCTTTAGCAAGGAAACTTGAACATAAAACTTATAATTTATACACCAAATACTTTCCCGATCATCACAACTTTACAAAAAGTGACATTGATTCAATAGTAGAAATGGTTAATGATATAGATGATGATAATAAAGTAATCATAACTACTGAAAAAGACGCTATGCGTTTCAAGACATCACCTTATTTACCCGAAGAGATAAAGAAAATATTATATTACATTCCTGTAAAGGTGACTTTCTTGAACAATACAGATAAATTTTCATTTAATAAAAAAATTGTAGAACATGTTAGAAACTATAAAACAAACAGCTGATTATCTAAAAGGTAAAATAGAAGATATGCCAAAAACGGCAATTATCTTAGGAACTGGTTTAGGTGAACTTGCTAATGAGATTGAAGACAAAACTGATATCCCATACACTGAAATACCAAACTTCCCTGTATCTACAGTTGAGGGTCACAGTGGAAAACTAATAGTTGGCACACTTGGTGGTAAAAGAGTGCTTGCAATGCAGGGGCGTTTCCACTATTATGAAGGCTACACAATGAAAGAGGTGACTTTCCCAATAAGGGTGTTTAAAGCGCTGGGAATTGAATACTTGTTTGTGTCTAATGCTGCAGGTGGCATGAACTCCAGCTTTGACGTAGGTGACATAATGCTTATAGAAGACCATATCAATCTATTTCCGGAGCATCCTCTGCATGGTAAGAACTATAAAGAGCTTGGAACACGCTTCCCCGATATGAGTGAGGCATATAATAAAGAGTTGCGACTAAAAGCAATGGAAATTGCAAACGAAAAGAACATTAAGCTACAGCATGGTGTTTATATTGGGTTACAAGGACCAACATTTGAAACTCCTGCGGAGTACAACTTTCTTAGAATTATAGGTGGCGATGCTGTTGGAATGTCAACAGTACCTGAGGTAATTGTTGCTAATCATGCAGGAATGAAAGTGCTTGCATTCTCAATTATTACCGATCTTGGAGTAATCGGAAAGATTGTAGAAGTATCGCATGAAGAGGTTCAGATAGCTGCTAAAATTGCTCAGCCAAAGATGGCGGAGATTATGCGTACAATAGTACAAGAGATTTGATATTTTATCAATTAACTTAAAAGAGGTCGATCTTCAACTATACCTTTATAGACGTTGCGACCTCTTTTTTATTTTATAATTATGAAACGGACTGAAATTGCGACTTTAGGTGAATTTGGCTTGATAGATCACTTAACAAAAGATATAAAACTTACTCAACCTACATCTATAAAGGGTGTGGGAGATGATGCTGCAGTAATAGATAACTCAGGCAAACGAACACTTATTACTACCGACTTATTGCTCGAAGGTATACACTTCGACCTAATTTACTCGCCACTTAAACACTTAGGTTATAAAGCAGCCGTGGTTAATTTCTCAGATATTTATGCAATGAACGGCATACCACAGCAAATAACTGTGTCGTTGGGTATAGCTAAAAGAATTTCAGTTGAGGATTTAGAGGCATTCTATAGTGGTGTAAAACTTGCATGTGAAATATATGGTGTTGATCTTGTTGGTGGAGATACAACATCTTCATTAACCGGATTAAC
>DATGMV010000289.1:0-2761 GCA_035307185.1 Fermentimonas sp.
CCACCACCCCGAAGAGCTCAAAGCTGCAATTACATCCATTAAAGCACTCTATCCGAATAAAAAACTTACTGCAATATTTCAACCGCATCTTTTTTCACGTACAAGAGATTTTGCAGATGAATTTGCACAATGCCTTTCTCAAGCAGATGATGTTATTCTTTTGGATATTTATCCTGCCCGAGAGGAGCCAATAGAGGGTATAACATCACAAATAATTTACAATAAAATAACGTCGATCGAGAAGAATCTTTGCAGCAAGAAGGATCTTTTGAACCTGCTTGTAGAAAAGAAACCTGAGCTTGTTGTTACTTTTGGTGCAGGAGATATTGATCGTATGATTCCAGAGATTATAAAAACATTAAGCCAAATCTTTAAGTTGGATTACTAAGAGTGAAGAAAGTTCTTATCATATTAATTGCAGTTTCTGTTATAGTGTATCTTATCATTTCGGCAGACTATTTTAGAGATTCGTCTCAAAATCGTATATGTGTCGGTTTTGAAGTGGAGGTTAAGGATAGTGTCAAAACTCAGTTTGTAACAGCAGAAGATATTAACAGGTTAGTAAAGAAGTATGATCTAAACCCTGCCGGTAAATCATTTAAGGAAATAAATACATTAGCAATACGTGATACCATTTTATCAAATAAATTAGTGGAGTCTGCCAATGTATTTATTACTTCAAACGGTACAGTGAAGGCAACTGTGCAGCAACGAGAGCCCGTATTTAGAGTAATTTCTGAAACTATGGGTAATTTTTATGTCGACAAAGATAGAAGAATTATGCCTGTGTCTTCAAGTTTTGCTGTTTATGTACCTGTAGCAACTGGAAGAATAGATGAGGAGTATGCAAAAAGCGAATTGTTTGATTTTGCAATGTTTCTTAATAATAATGCCGATTGGGATGCATGGATTGAGCAAATAGTTGTAGAGAGCCGGAATGAAGTTGTTTTAATACCTCGCGCCGGAAATTTCAGAATTATTATGGGAAGCCTTGATGATTACCCGGTTAAATTGAATAAATTTGTACGTTTTGTTGACGGTGGACTAAACGTCGTCGGTTGGAATCGATATTCTGATATAAACCTGAAGTTTGAGAATCAAGTTGTATGTACCAGAAAGTAGTGTATATTACAAATCAAATGATGTTAACAAAAAAACAATTGTTGTTTATGCAGTGTTTGATAAACAACAGAGCAACCATTAACCAAAAGTATGACGCAATCAGAATTTATAGCTGTAATTGACCTCGGTACCTCAAAAATTAAAGGAGTTGTAGGAAGAAAGAACGAGAACAATGTGATTTCAATATTAGCAAGCGAAGTCATAGACTCCGGAAACTCCATCCGCCGAGGTGTGGTATATAACATAGAAGAGGCAGGTGCAAGCATTCGCAAGTTGCTAACAATGCTTGAGAATAGTATTGGGCAAAAGATAGGAAAGGTATATGTTTCACTAACCGGGCAATCGTTGCATACTATGGAGATAAGAGAAACAAAGGCTCTTTCTTCAGGTGAAATTGTGACTCAAGAAGTTGTGGATCAACTAAACTATTCAGCTGCAAAATTTACTCCAGACCTCAAAAGAAACTATGCGGTTGGAGATGTAGAGTATTTTATTGATGGCAAACCCGATAAGAATCCGGTTGGTGTAACTGGTTCTGAGATTGAGGCTTCATATCAGATAGTTGTTGGGAGACCAAATCTTTTATCTAATATAGAAAAAAGTGTAGCCGGTAAGGCAAAATTGCCTATTGCAGGTTATATAGTAGGGTCATTAGCATCTGCAGAGGTATCTTTAAACGAAGAAGAGAAAGAGCTTGGTTGTGCTTTTATTGATTTTGGTGCCGGAACAACAACAATATCCGTTTATAAAGATAGTATACTAAGAAGAACTGTAGTTATTCCATTTGGAGGTAAAACTATTACGAAAGATATCAGTGCGCTTAATCTTACAGAGAGTGATGCTGAACAGTTGAAGTTGAAATATGGCAAAGCAACAGAAACCCGTGAAAATTCTCTTTTTTCTTCACCCTTTTCCTCCAAACCTGATGTAGATCATTCAGAGTTAATAAGAGTAATAGCATTGCGTTTAGATGAAATTACTGCCAATATAAGTGAGCAAATAAGGCTTTCAGGATATGAAAATAAGCTTGGTGCCGGAGTTGTTATAACAGGAGGTGCATCACAACTAAAGAATTTGAGCGAATATCTAACACAAAAACTTAAAATGCCGGTGCGAAAAGCAACAGCTAAGAAGTCATATATAAATAATGCTCCGGATTTATTAAATGACCCATCTTTCACTCAAGCATTAGGTATGTTACTTCTTGGAGAGGAAAACTGTATGTTAGATACTGAGCCTGTAGTTAATGATAATTTGGATAACCAAGATACAAAACGTGGTAAATCCGAATCCAAGACAGGCTCAAAGGAGAATAAAAAAACAAAAAAACAACAGAAACAAGGCTTTATTTCAATATTTGAGGATGCTTTCGGAAAGATGTTTTCAGACGAGGATGAATAAATTAAAGGTGGTGGTTTTATGAATGATGACTTATTAGACTTTCAGATTGAAAGCCATACAGACGCAATTATTAAGGTGATTGGTGTTGGTGGTGGTGGTGGAAATGCTGTTAATCATATGTTTTTGGAAGGTATTCATAATGTTTCTTTTGCACTATGTAATACTGATAATCAAGCATTAAGAGAATCTCCGGTACCAATAAAGGTGCAACTCGGCAGTAATACAACCGGTGGTCTCG
>DATGMV010000290.1:0-2157 GCA_035307185.1 Fermentimonas sp.
GCTTTGTTCTTTTTAATTCAAGTGGGAAACTTCCATCTACTGACATCTGATTTGGCAGCAGATCATTTTTGAAGCGATATGTTGTATATTCCAGAATATCTTTATTGTTAGTATATTTTGCAAATATTGCAGCTTGCATAACCCAGCATGTTCCATGATTATTTGATGCATCTCTTTCGGATATTCCATATTGATGTGATGTTAGCCATGCAAGATAATCTGAAAACCATTGTTTAGTGCCAATTAAATCTTCTTCAGACAATAGACCTCTCTCCTCCAGAACTATTAAAGATTGAACCACTTCAATTAAGTGAATTGTATCTATTATACCAATACCTCTACCGGTTACCACACCTTTTATTGCTTGTGCAAAAAGCAAGTTGGGATTCATACGAGTCTCCTCGTTTATAAACCATGCTCTTACATGCATCATTGCTGCTTCAATATACTTACTGTCATTTGTTAGCAGATATGCAGAGGTTAGATTTCCTACCAAAGTACTGAATCTTATCATTGCATGGCGATGCGCAACAAAGTTATCAGGATTAGTATTACCATCTCTGCGTACATAAGGCCCATCGGGGTTCAATGAATCGGGCCACCAGAATCTCCTTCCGAATAAAAATCATTCAGTCCACCGGCGCTCCTTTCACTTTTATAGGCAGTTATTGTAATTGGAGGTTCATTTAAATTATTTTCTGCTATTCTTAAAACATCATCTCTTAAAGTATTTGCTAATACTTTCTCGTAATAATTGGAATCACAAGATATAGTTAATACAGATGTTAGTATTACAAGGGTTATAAGAACTTGCTTCATAAAAAAATATTTAGATGTTTTATTTGCATTCGATTTGTTAGATTATAATAGAGCTGACCTACTTTTGGAAAAAGTTACTGTTCAATTATTATACAAATAAAACAATAATTTTTTGTTTTCCATTTTAATTCAATTAATTATATTTGTTTATATAACTTTGCAACAAGCAGATATAACTAACAGTTGCCACTCTTAACAACATAATATGAGAATAACAACAATAATAATCTCACTCATTATTTCAGTACAATTAACTATGGCATTTACAGAAAGAGAATTAGAGATAATTCGCAACGGAGATAAAGATACAAGCTTCAGAATCCTCCTCACTACAGATCCAATAGACTCGTTTACCCTCAGGATGCAATCTTACGACATCAACACTGACTCTATTACAACTGATGATGACCTACAATTACTTATACAACGCTTGAAGTTAACGATGAACGAAGCCGGCGGAGTTGGTATTGCTGCTCCACAAGTTGGAATACTAAAGAATCTATTTTTATTTATTCGAATTGATAAACCTGATTATCCTATTCAGGTTGCAATAAACCCAAAGATAGTTAACCATCCCGAAGAGACAGTCTGTTTTGAAGGAGATGGTTGCCTCTCTATCCCAAATATAAGTGCAAATTCTATTAGATATCCTTGGATAGAGGTGGAGTATTGGGATGAAAAAGGCATCCTGCATAAAGAAAAACTGACGGGTTACAGCAGAAACCAAGATTTCACATCCATAATATTTCAACATGAGTTCGATCATCTAAATGGTATTCTGTTTACGGATAAAATCTGTGTACCAGAAGTTGATGAGACTATTATAGAATGAACCAACTAACCGAAATAATAATCTTAAAATATCTTTTCAAGATAAATCACTATTTTTGCAGTAATGAATAATTACAATACATATATATTTGATTTCGACTACACGTTGGCAGACTCATCAAGAGGTATAGTATACTGCTTCAACCAAGTATTGGAAAAGCATGGTTTTAATGATATCAGCGACGAGATGATAAAGCGTACAATAGGTATGACACTGCAAAACTCTTTCAAAGTTCTTACAGGTGAAAATGATTCAGATAAGATTTCTATCTACGTGAAGGAGTATGTAAAAACAGCTGATGGTTGTATGACGGATAATACAGTACTTTTTCCCGAAACGGCAGAAGTACTTGAAACCCTAAAAGAGAACGGTGTAAAATTAGGTATAGTATCAACTAAATATCGCTATCGCATAAAAGAGGTTTTAGACAGAGAATTTGAGGGCGACCTAATAGACGTTATAGTAGGTGGTGAAGATGTTACAACACATAAACCATCACCCGAGGG
>DATGMV010000291.1:0-3886 GCA_035307185.1 Fermentimonas sp.
ACCACGAACTTCAATACGTGGAGAATTTTCGGATTCAACTCTTTGACTGATACCCCATGACGACATATAACGCTGGGTGCTACCTGGATAACCAACAGTCATTGAATAATCTCCCTCCTTTACACCTGCCAGTGATACAGGCACAACATATTTTGGTTTGTAAGGTATATTATCTTCACTATAATTAGTTGGATTATTATCCTTATCAGCATAAACACGGAAAACTGAGAAATCCCCTGTATGCCTTGGCCACATCCAGTTATCTGTATCCCCGCCAAACTTACCAACAGATTGTGGTGGAGTGGCAGCGAGTCTTACATCGCGAAACACATCATACAAAACAACATAATATTTGTTGCGCGAATAGAATGGTACCACTCTTGCATTCGTAAACGGATCTTTCTCGTACTCCTTAATCAGTTCTTCTGAAATTGAATCTATAGCAAGTTCAATCTGAATTTCACTAAGTACCGGTGGAATATTTGGTAATATCCTTTCAGTAACATCCTCCATAGATCGTAGAAATGAAACTGTAAGTCCGTCTGAATACAACTCATCGTTAATATTATTTGCAACAAAACCATCTTTAAGATAATCGTGCTCCACTGCGCTAAGTTTTTGAATAGCACCAAAACCGCAATGGTGGTTAGTAAAGATAAGTCCCTGTTCCGACACTGCAACACCGGTACAACCACCACCAAAAATTACTACAGCATCTTTCAAAGAAGGATTATCGTCACTATAAAGCTTTTCCACAGGCATTGTAAATCCCAATTCTTGCATACGTGCAATACTCTGACTGTTCAGCTCTTTAAGAAGCCACATCCCTTCATCGGCTTTCACCATTAAAGTAACACAGAATATTACAATCAATAAAAATAGTTTTCTCATTATAAATTAGTCTTAAATAAATTCATTTTACATATTTGCCAATCAATGGCCAGTTCTTCAATGGCAGCTCCTTTTTTATAACAGCTATTAGATATACAGTCACAAATACAAAGCTAATTAATAATCTCATCCAAAGATTCGTTACATACAAATTTGAAGCTGTTACTCCTACAAAAAGTAACATTGAAAGGATAAAGAATGTAGCTGCCGATTTCAAGTTGTAGGGAATAGGATATTTCTTCTGACCCACCAAATAAGAAACAACCATCATAGATAGATTAGCAAAAAACGATGCCCAAGCACAAGCCATGTAACTGTACTTAGGTATAAATATAACATTAATAGCTATGGTAATTATAAAGCCGAATATCGACATATATGCCCCCCATCTGGTTTGGTCTGTAAGTTTATACCAAAGCGAAAGATTGAAATAAATACCGAAAAACAGCTCACCCAAAAGCACAATAGGAACCACTTTAAGTCCAACATGATACGCTGGTGGTATCATAAATTTAATAACATCTATAAAACCGGTAGTTATTAAAAAAATAAACAAGCCAAAAATAATAAAGTACTTTGTAGCATCACTAAACGAACGTTTCTCATCAGGGTCTCCCTTGCTTTTAGAAAATATATAAGGTTCAAATGCATACCTAAAAGCCTGAGTAAACATCACCATAATAATGGCAATCTTGAAATTTTGTCCGTAGATACCTAATTCCGTAAAAGCATTTGCAGTATCCGGATAAATCTTTGGGAAAATAATCTTATCTACAGTCTGATTAAGTATCCCCGCAATTCCTAAAATCAGAATGGGAAAAGAGTATCTCAGCATTTTGTTAAGAAGTTCTTTATCAAACTGAAATTTAATTCTTAGCTCAGGTGAAACTAATAAAAATTGAATTAAAGAAGCAGCAAGATTTGATATAAGGATATAATCAACACCTCTGTTTATATCGAACCATGAAAAACTTTCCGGAAATCTTGATTTAAGCAATGGACAGGCAAGAAAAAAGAAAAGATTAAACAAAATGGTAAGTACTACATTAATAATCTTAATCATAGCAAACCTAACCGGTCTGTTTTTAAATCTTAAATTTGCAAACGGGATAGTGCCCAAAACATCGATACACAAAATTAACACAAGTAAAAGCAGGTAGTGAGGCTTAAACTCAACTCCTCCCAATGCAAATGAAATAGGCCTAATAAAAAGAATAGTAACTACAAGAAAAACAGCTGTAGTTGTGGCAATACTAATAAATGAAGTAGAAAAAACCTTAGCAGGATCTCTTTCCTTATTAGCAAACCTGAAAAAACCTGTTTCCATACCATAAGTTAGAATCACCTGCAGGAGTGCTACCCATGCGTAGAAATTAGTAAGTACACCAATATCAGAGATTCTGGGTAGCGCAAATGCCCAGTAGAGAGATAGCATCCAGCTCAATAGCTTTGGAAGAACACTGCCCATACCGTAGAAGAGAGTCTCCTTTGCCAA
Source organism: Fermentimonas sp. (assembly GCA_035307185.1). GTDB lineage: Bacteria > Bacteroidota > Bacteroidia > Bacteroidales > Dysgonomonadaceae > Proteiniphilum. The sequence goes on from DATGMV010000291.1 coordinate 2,387, forward strand.
AGTTTTCATTCCGCCTGCCATGTTTTTATTGATTTTTATCTGATATCTTAAAAAAAGATAAGATTGTGAGTCAAAATTGAATACAAAAGTACTATCAATTATCTATCTTTAAGAAGAATGATTGTCAAAATATCGAAAAAACAGTTTACTTTGCAACTTGAAACAAATATTGAATTTAAACTATAATTTTAAGTACATGAAATAGTTTCATGTAATTTTTTACACTATGGCACAACAAGAAGAGGTGTTTAAGAAACTGATATCACATTGTAAGGAGTATGGATTTGTTTTTCAATCAAGTGAAATTTACGATGGATTAAGCGCTGTATATGATTACGGACAAATGGGCGTTGAGCTTAAGAACAATTTAAAAAAATATTGGTGGGATAGCATGGTCTTGCTGCATGAAAACGTAGTGGGCATTGATTCTGCAATATTTATGCACCCAACTATTTGGAAAGCATCGGGACACGTAGATGCATTTAACGACCCTCTCATAGATAATAAAGATAGCAAAAAAAGATATAGAGCCGATGTACTTATCGAAGATCACCTTGCAAAATTAGATGACAAGATTGATAAAGAAGTACAAAAAGCAGCAAAACGATTTGGCGATTCATTTGATGAAAATATGTATCGCCAGACCAATCCGAGAGTACTTGAGAATCAGAACAAACGAGATGAGATACACGCTCGTTTTGCAAAAGCCTTAAACGATAATAATCTTGATGATCTTAGGCAGATTATTATTGATTGCGAAATAGCATGCCCAGTTAGTGGTACAAGAAATTGGACAGAAGTGCGTCAGTTTAACCTCATGTTTTCAACCGAAATGGGAGCTACTTCAGATGGTGCAATGAAGGTATACCTACGTCCAGAATCTGCACAAGGTATCTTTGTAAACTTCCTCAATGTACAGAAAACAGGTAGGATGAAAATCCCATTTGGTATTGCCCAAATAGGAAAAGCCTTCCGTAACGAAATTGTTGCACGTCAGTTCATCTTCCGCATGAGAGAATTCGAACAGATGGAGATGCAGTTCTTTGTTGTTCCGGGTGAAGAGTTGAAATGGTTTGAACACTGGAAAAGACTAAGAATGGAATGGCATCAGGCGTTAGGTTTTGGTGCAGAAAAATATCGTTTCCACGACCACGACAAGTTGGCTCATTACGCAAATGCAGCAACAGACATTGAGTATGAAATGCCATTTGGATTCAAAGAAGTGGAAGGTATTCACTCAAGAACAGACTTCGATCTTAGTCAGCATGAGAAATTCTCAGGTAAAAAGCTGCAATATTTCGATCCTGAATTAGGTAAGTCATACACACCATATGTGGTTGAAACCTCTATTGGTGTTGACCGTATGTTTCTTTCGATATTGGCTGGTTCTTATGCAGAAGAAAAACTTGAGAATGGTGAAACAAGGGTACTTCTTAAATTACCGCCGGCATTATCTCCGGTAAAACTTGCCATATTACCACTTGTAAAAAAAGACGGACT
>DATGMV010000292.1:0-2732 GCA_035307185.1 Fermentimonas sp.
CCTTTCTTTCGAAAATAATACTTTTGATGCTGTAATTTCATCTTTTGGTGTTCGTAATTTTGAAGATATTGATAAAAGTTTTCAAGAAGTACACCGTGTATTGAAGTCGAGTGGAGTATTTCTGTTTATTGAACTTACTCAACCCGAAAAGAGCCCAGTTAAAGAACTTTACAACACATACACCGAGTATATAATGCCATCTCTTTCAGGTTTATTTGCTACTGAACAGAAGGCATACACTTATCTGCCCAATTCAATAGAAGCATTTCCACAAGGCAGAGAAATGATGCTTATATTAAAGAAAAATGGTTTTAGAAATATTCGATTAAGAAGACTAACTTTGGGTATAACTACCTTGTATATTGCAGAAAAATAGGGATATGGACTGTTATGGATTAATCGGGTTCCCACTGATTCACTCTTTCTCGGCTCAGTTCTTTACCGAAAAATTCAAACTCGAAGAAATTGATGCTGAATATCTCAATTTTGAAATTGAGAATATTAATGAAATTAGGAATATCATCATATTTAACCAAAACTTAAAGGGATTAAATGTAACAATTCCTTATAAGGAGAAAGTGATTCCATTTCTTCATAAACTATCACCGATTGCAGAAAAGATTGGTGCAGTAAATACCATAATGGTTGAAAGGGTTGAGGGTGATATGTATTTTTATGAATTAACCGGATACAACACTGATTATACGGGATTCAAGCAATCGTTAATCCCATTAATTAATCATGATATTCATAAAAAAGCACTGATACTTGGAACAGGAGGTGCATCAAAAGCCGTAGCTCATGCATTATCCGACATGGATATAGAAATTACTTTTGTTTCAAGAAAAACAGGAAAAGAGTGCATAAGTTATGGTGAACTGACTGCCGATATTATATCTTCTAATAAAATAATTGTAAACACCACTCCTCTTGGAACCTTTCCAGATACAAATAATTGTCCCGATATACCCTACTCTCATTTAACTAATGAACATTTGCTATACGATCTGGTATATAACCCTGCTGAAACAATGTTTCTCAGTAAAGGGAAGGAGTATGGAGCAATCATAAAAAATGGACAAGAGATGCTCAAATTACAGGCTTTAGCTGCATGGGATATTTGGAACAAGCAATAAAAACTCTACCCTCAGTAAACTTATAAAAAACCCGTTATCCGTATAAAAAACTAATTACCGAAAATAAAAAGATATGAACGGAATTACTAATAACGAAGCAAGAAATAACGAAATAAATTTCAAGATTAAAAAAATCCAAAACCTAATCAAAAAGAAAAAAGCCGAAGCATGTATAATATCATCTTCTGTAAATCAGTTTTGGTTATTTGGTTTTATATTCGACGGATATATATTTATTACACAGGAAAACGAACCAATATTATTTGCAAGAAGACCTTATGACTTGAAATATGATAATATTATTAATATTCGAAAACCTGAGCAAATACCCGACGTACTTCGCAAATTAAACATTTATCTACCACAAAGCATCTTATTAGAAACAGATTATCTCTCATATACTGCAACTGTTAGGTTGAAAGAAGCAATAGGTGCAAACGAAATATACAGTTTGTCTGCTGACTTAAGAAATCTGAGAATGTATAAATCAGAATATGAACAGCAATTAATGCGTGAGTCGGCAAATATTCACACACAGGTATACAAACTCATTCCATCATTGTACAGAAAAGGCATGACCGATTTAGAGCTTCAAATAGAAATTGAAAAAGAAATGAGATTACATGGGTCAATCGGTATATTCAGAGCTTTTGGTGATAACATGGATATATTTATGGGAAGTATACTTGCCGGTGATAATGCACAAACAGCTTCTCCATACGACTATGCACTTGGAGGCGAAGGAATCTCTCCACTCTTACCTTTAGGGGCAAATGGCACTCAACTTAAACCGGGAACCTCTTTAATGGTTGATATGGCAGGCAATTATAAACCCTATATGGATGATATGAGTAGAACATTCGCTATAGAACATGTGCCACAACTTGCATACGAAGCTCATAAAGTTTCTATTGACATACATAGAGAAATAGAGAAAATAGTTAAACCAGGAATCAATTGTGCGGACGTATATAATTTAGCAATAGAAATAGTTAAGGAAAACAACTTGCATGAGTACTTTATGGGCACCAAACAACAAGCAAAGTTTATAGGTCATGGCGTTGGTTTAGAAATAAATGAACCACCGGTATTAACTCCTCGTTCAAAAGAAACCCTTGAAAAAGGGATGACATTTGCTCTTGAGCCTAAGTTTGTTTTACCTGGAATTGGAGCAGTAGGAATTGAAAATACATATATAGTTCACGACTATGGATTAGAAAATATAACCTTATTTGAGGAAGATATCATAGTCTTAGCATAAGAAATCTAATCTTATAATCAATTGCATGCCGTAATAAACTTAATTCTTACAGAATTGTAAGACTGTAGTACTATTAGGCTTTAAATAATAAGTAATCCCAATATAGTTTTAAGCTACAAGCTATAATGCAACAAGCAATAAAACAATAATATCAACCAAAATAATAGTTATTCTTTTTGAATTATAATCAAAAGTCGAGACATAAAAAATCCCGATTGGAACTTAATCCAACCGGGACACTTTTATAAAGAACGGCGGCTACCTACTCTCCCACTAATGTGCAGTACCATCGGCGCTATTGGGCTTAACTTCTCTGTTCGGAATGGGAAGAGGTG
>DATGMV010000293.1:0-5633 GCA_035307185.1 Fermentimonas sp.
AGGGTTAAATATCTGAGTAAAAAAGGTATTATACCTTCTCTTATGGATGAGTTTAGAACAATTCCGGCTGAACAAAAGCGAGAGGTTGGTGTAAAAATAAATGAATTAAAACAAAAGGCAACAGATAAAATTAAACTACTGAAAGATCAGTTTGAAAGTACCGATACCGGTAGCAATGATATTGATCTTACAAGAACTTCCTATCCGGTAGCACTTGGCACAAGACACCCAATTTCTATTGTTAAGGAAGAAATTAATGATATTTTCAAAAGACTTGGTTTCTCAATTGCCGAAGGTCCGGAGGTTGAGGACGACTGGCATGTGTTTTCTTCTTTAAATTTTGCCGATGACCACCCTGCACGCGATATGCAGGATACATTTTTTATTCAGAACGATCCTCAGATACTCTTACGTACGCATACATCGTCGGTGCAGACAAGGGTTATGGAAAATGCACAGCCTCCAATTCGCATAATTTGTCCGGGAAGGGTTTATAGAAACGAAGCTATTTCATACAGAGCACACTGTTTCTTCCATCAGGTTGAAGCATTGTATGTTGATAAAGATGTTTCGTTTGCCGATCTTAAGCAGGCTTTGCTTTTCTTTGCAAGAGAGATGTTTGGTGAAGATACTAAGATTCGTTTGCGCCCATCGTACTTTCCGTTTACCGAGCCAAGTGCAGAAATGGATATTTCTTGCAATATTTGCGGTGGTAAAGGATGTCCGTTTTGCAAGCACACTGGATGGGTGGAGATTCTTGGGTGCGGAATGGTAGATCCAAATGTGCTTGAAAACTGTGGAATAGATAGTAAGGTTTACTCAGGGTATGCACTTGGAATGGGTGTTGAACGTGTTACTAATCTAAAATATCAGGTTAAAGATTTAAGAATGTTTTCAGAAAATGATGTTAGGTTTCTGGAGCAGTTTAAATCGGCTTATTAACAAGACAAAAACCATAATGAATATGAGAGTAAAAAGCTTTATCCTTACGTTGTTGATTTTAACTTATTCTTGTGTTTCGGCGCAGAAAACTGTTAGGGTTAATGCTATAAAAGCCAACGATTATGGAGTGGTTTATACGCTCCCAAAGACTTCTTTTGAAGTTACTTTACTTATTAAAAAAAGCGTATATAAAAGAGGTGATTTCTATCCTTATGCCCAACGTTATCTGGCAATAAACAATCCGATAACAGAAAATAGAGTTGTGTATTCTCTTGAGAATGTAGAGGTTGCAAACAAAGGAGTTGCTGATAAGGAGAATTCATTTATGGTTGCATTCAGACCAAAAAGCGTGGAGCCTTATGTCTACTTAAGAGAAGATGGTTTAATTCTTTCTATTAACGCCGAGCCGGAACAGGTTGAGAAACCAGAGATAATTATACCTGATGGCGTTTTGGCTTCTGAAAATCCACGCAGATACTTGTCGCAAGAGACTCTTATGGCTGGTTCCACTGCAAAACAGGCAGAGTTGGTGGCACGCCAGATTTTTGATCTCAGGCGAAGCCGAAGCGATATACTCAGCGGAGAGGCCGAAAGTATGCCGCCGGATGGTAATGCTTACAGTGTTGTAATGAGCGAGATAGACAGGCAGGAAAAGGCCTTAACGGAGCTATTTGCAGGTAGCTTAGAGACAGAATATTTTACAACAACGGTTACTGTAGTTCCGGAAGATAACAGTATAAACAGACAGGTTGTTGCACGTTTTTCGGAGAAACTTGGTGTGGTTGATGTTGATGATCTTGCCGGTGAGCCTATTTATTTTTCTCTTATAAATAAAACTCCTAAGGTGGAGATACAGCTTTCTGATAAAGATCTACAGCGTTTAGAAGATAAACTTAAGGAGGGAATTGTATATAATATTCCAGGCAAAGCAGATCTATCTATAGAGTTTAAAAACAGGATTTTAAAGGAGATGGAGACTGATGTTGTTCAGTTTGGGTCTAAAGATGTTCTTGCAAAAAAGATGTTTGATAATAATAAACAGCCTGTTAAGGTGTACTTTTATCCTGAACTGGGTGCTATTAAGCAACTAATTCAGTAACAAATTGTTGTACCTTTAAATGCATTAATAGATATGAAAAATAATGGACTGATTTATACAACTGTTTTGGTGCTATTTGCATTGTCTGTTTTCTCATCTTGCGATTGGAGTAAAAGAGGTACAAACTATTCAAATATAAAATTTGACAGTATCGTAGTTAAACAGGAGATTCCATTGCTTATGGAGGGTGATACAACTCTTCCATTTGCAGATGTAAGTGTTTCATTCACATACCCCGTATGGTATGGTAACAACGAAGATCTGGAAAGGCTACAGCAAATTTTCAAAGGAACTTTTTTTGGAAGTGTGGAGTATGATTCAATGGCGCCAAAGGATGCTGTGGATGAGTATTTAAGGTTGTACAGCGATAGGTATAAATCGCTATCTAATCTGTTTTATGAAGATAAAGCTAGGTTGGATGGAAATACACCGGCATGGTACTGGTATTATATGAATCTAAACAATAGAATTATGTTTCATAATGATTCTATTTTAAGCTATGCTGTAGAGTATAGTGATTATGAAGGTGGTGCACACGGGTCTTATAATATAATTTATACAAATATCAATCTTAACCAACTGGTAACTATTACCGAAGAGGATTTGTTTGTTAAGGGTTACTATAGAGAACTGACCGATAAGATTGTTCAGAGCTTGATGAAGAAGTATGATGCTGAGGTGCCCGATTCGCTGTTGATGAGAGGATTTTTTACTGTAGAAGATATTGTGCCAAACAATAATTTTTGGTTAGGTGAAGATGCTATTCATTATTCATTTAACCAGTATGAGATTGCACCATACTCAATGGGTGTGATTGATGTAGATATTCCATACGCAGAGTTATCTGATATTATTATTCCCAATGGAGCTATATCAAAGTATTTTAATGATAAGTAGTTGAGAATAAATTGAAGCTAATCATAGAATAATCATAGAATTATTTTAGAATAGACTGAAACTAAACTGATACTAATTTTAGATCAAACTGAAAGTCTATTGAAAATATACCAGAAATTAATTAAGAAAAAAAGTCGGTTTTAGCCGACTTTATTTTTTTATACCAACTGAATATTTATTCAAGTAATTTTATTCTTTCTTAAATTCAAGATAAAGAACTATGTGAACTTCTTTGCCGATACCTGCACCATCAGGATCGTATGCAACATTATAGTCGAGTCTGTTAATACTGTTTTTGGCAATAAAACCTACAGTTTCTGATCCATCATCACCTTTAACTATACCTCCATACTTTACGTCGAAAGTTACATCTTTTGTTACATCCTTAATTTTTAATTTGCCATTGAGGTTGTACTTATTGTCACTAACTTTTTCAATACTTGTACTTTCGAAAGTCATTGTTGGAAATTTTTCAACTTCAAAGAAGTCGGCACTGCGCAGATGGTTGTCACGCATTTCAACACTTGTATTGATGCTTGTTACGTCTACGTTAAAAAAGACTCTCGACTGTTCTAAATTATTTAAATCTCCAATGATGCCACCATCAAATTTCTCAAATTTTCCGTTTACAAAGGTTATACCCATGTGCTTAACTTTAAAATTAACTGATGTATGTGCAGGGTCTACTTTGTATTGTGATTGAGCCATTAAGCCAATACTTAGTGTAATAGCTGTGATAAATAAAAAGACTTTTTTCATATTCATTATTTTTATGTGAAATCTTATCATTTAACATATTATCATTGTGGTTTGTTCAATTGATATATTTAATTGGCAATTTTATATAGTATAACAATGTAGGGATAAGTATTTTAAGAAAAAGCAGTATATTTGCATAAACAAAAGGAGTTGTATGGTTGTTAGTAGTTGTCATGGCAAAGCGATTTAGTGCTGCAAACCACAAGTGCTAATCCATTTAAAATAGTTTTTATTATGCAAGAATTAGATCAAGATCAAATATTATCCGAAGTAACCTCGCAGGAGTATAAATATGGCTTTACAACAGATGTAGAGACTTATGTAATTGAAAAAGGGTTAAATGAGGATGTAATTCGACTTATATCAGCAAAGAAAGAAGAACCTGAATGGTTGTTGGAGTTCCGTCTTAAAGCATATCGCCATTGGTTAACAATGGAAATGCCAGATTGGGCGCATTTGAATATTCCACCAATTGATTATCAAGATATGATTTATTATGCCGATCCATCACAGAAAAAGAATCCTCAGAGTTTAGATGAGGTGGATCCGGAATTATTGAAGACTTTTGAACGTCTTGGTATTCCATTGGAAGAGCAGAAAGTGCTTACAGGAGTGGCTGTTGATGCTGTTATGGATAGTGTGTCTATTAAGACTACGTTTAAAGAAGTACTTGCCGAGAAAGGAATTATATTTTGTTCATTTAGTGAAGCTGTTAAGCATCATCCCGACTTAGTAAAGAAGTATTTAGGTACAGTTGTGCCTTATAAGGATAATTTCTTTGGAGCATTGAATTCGGCTGTTTTTAGCGATGGTTCATTTGTATATATTCCAAAAGGTGTGAGATGTCCTATGGAGCTTTCAACATACTTCAGAATCAATACAGCAAATACCGGTCAGTTTGAGCGTACACTTATTATAGCAGATGATAGTTCCTATGTGAGCTACCTTGAAGGTTGTACAGCACCTATGCGTGATGAGAATCAACTGCACGCTGCAATTGTAGAGATTGTTGCTTTAGATAATGCAGAGGTGAAGTACTCAACAGTACAAAACTGGTATCCTGGTGATAAGAATGGTGTTGGTGGAGTTTATAACTTTGTTACCAAGCGTGGTATTTGTAAAGGGGTAAATTCTAAAATTTCATGGACACAGGTGGAAACAGGTTCTGCAATTACCTGGAAATACCCTTCATGTATACTTGCAGGTGATGGTTCTGTTGGTGAGTTTTACTCAGTGGCAGTTACAAATAACTTTCAACAAGCCGACACAGGTACAAAGATGATTCACTTAGGCAAAAATACTCGTAGCAGAATTGTTTCTAAGGGTATTTCAGCGGGAAGTAGTCAAAATAGCTACAGAGGATTAGTGAAGGTTACAAAAAAGGCAGAGAACGCGAGAAATCACTCTCAGTGTGATAGTTTGCTACTTACTGATCATTGTGGTGCTCATACTTTCCCTTATACAGATATACAACATCCGTCGGCAGTGCTTGAGCATGAGGCAACCACTTCAAAGATTAGCGAAGATCAGATCTTTTATTGCAACCAACGTGGTTTGGGTGAGGAAGAGGCAATTGGATTGATTGTTAATGGCTACGTAAAGGAGGTTGTGAATAAGCTTCCTATGGAGTTTGCTGTTGAAGCACAAAAGCTTCTTCAGATTTCACTTGAAGGTAGTGTTGGATAGTTCTGATTGAAGTGTTAGAAAGTATTGACTGAAGAACTAAAAAGGATTAACTAAAGTGTTAGAAAGTACTATGTTGAAGTACTGTAAATGATTAACTAAAGTGAAACAAAGTATTAGTTGAAGTACAAAACAGAATTGATTATAGTAATTAGATTTTACTAAACCTGTTTAAATTATAAAACCTTGTTGTATTGGTATTACCATTCAACAGGGTTTTTTCCATTATTTATAAGGTATTCATTTGCTTTGC
>DATGMV010000294.1:0-3916 GCA_035307185.1 Fermentimonas sp.
TTTCGGGTACCGTTTGATATCTTTATTCCGCATTCAGTCAATAGGTCAATCGACTTTTCACTTAATCGTCCACTCTTTTGTATGGCAATTTTAATCTTTTCCATATTTGCCTCTATTTTATATTATTAAAACAAAAAACCCGCCTGATTTGATTCAGACGGGTGTATAAATATTATTTGTTAAGAACGTACATATCTATCTCAGCTCGCCTGATTGCAAGTATGAAAATGATGATGATGTAGTCCTTTTACTTTCATTTTATCCGTTTTGATACCGCAAAGATAATAGAATAATTTAATTCTACTCATAAATTGTGAAACTAATTTTAATATTAAAAATTCAATTTTGTTATTCATAGGTTTTTAAAATATATCAAATTTGATAAGAAAATAACAAACCGCTATCTTAGCTTGACGTTTTTTATGTAAGTTTGCACTCGATGAAAGAAAAACTGTTTATATCACTATTAGTGTGGGTAATTTGCATTTCATTTGCATACCCTCAGGCACGAATAATAATGCCTGATTCATCGTTAATTTCTACAGATCCCGACTCACTTTTCCTGCCACAATCCGAGAGTGAGCAACGGTCGCATATAGACCATCTCATACACGATCATGGAGCAGAAGCAGACTCACTCCGTGCGTTGTCACAAATGACAGTTTGGACCATCAATCCTAAAACCCTCGATAGATCATTGACAGAGCCGGATACGATTGTACATAACTATCAGCACGCCACGCTCCCCGACGGACAATCAGTGGCAATGGGATTTCTTGGACCATTGGGATCACCATCATTTTCAAAAATATTTTTCGATAGAGAAGAGACTGAACACTTTGTGTTTAATAATCCATACTCTCACTATTTGAAAACAGCTGAAAAGTTGTTATTTGTAAACACCCGTGTACCTTATTCAAGGTTAGATTACCAGCGAAGTGGTAACAAACAGGTTAGAGAAGAGAAATTTACAGCCAGATTGACATCAAATTTTGGTGAAAGTCTAAATGTTGGAGTTGATGTTGATTTGTTGAGTGCAAAAGGATTTTATAACTCACAATCTGTAAAGCATAATAACTTTTCATTATTCGGAAATTACGTAAGCGACAGATTCGAAGGTCACGCCTATATGAATATTGGTAAAATCAGCAACTTCGAAAATGGAGGTATAACAGATGAAAGATTCATAACTGATCCCGAATCAATTCAACAAAGTTTCACTACAAGAGATATTCCGGTAAAATTCATAAATACCTGGAATACTATAAAAAACAACAGATTCTTTCTTTCGGGCAGATATAACCTTGGTTATATTGATACACCTACAGACTCGCTACACCAAGGACAAGGAGAGTTTATTCCCATAGCAAGCATTGGGTACTCTTCGCAATTCACACAGCAATACAGGCGATTCCTATCACACGACACAGCATTTGTAAATGTAGATGGTGTACAGATGCATAAGATAGATCAATTCTATCCAAACCGTTTTTATAACCAGGCAGTTGATGATAGTGTACATTTCAGTTCATTTAAAAACACAGTCTCATTAAGCTTGCGCGAAGGTTTCAAAGACTGGGTTAAGTTTGGACTCACCGGATTTCTTGAGTATGATCTTAGAAACTACTCAATGAGAGATACCATTGCATCCGGACGAATTAGTCACAGAGAAAGCGCAATAACGCTTGGCGGTGTTTTAAGTAAGCAACAGGGAGATAATTTTCTTTTCAATGTTCGTGCAGATTTAGGAATACTTGGAGCTAACCTGGGAGAATTCAGAGCAATGGGTGATATTGAAACTGGTTTTGATATAGCTGGTAAGCGTACAACATTATCAGCCGAGGCATATGTTAAAAACTTGCGACCAAAATATTTACAGAATCATTATAACTCAAAGTACTTCAGATGGGATAACGAATTTGGTGATATACGAAGAGTATACTTAGGAGGAAAACTTTATATACCTTTTACTAACACAACAATAAGTGCAGGGGTTGAAAATCTTCAAAACTATATTTACTTCAATGAAGACAGAAATATTACACAAGAAAGTGAGAATATACAAGTACTCTCCGCACGTGTAAACCAGAAAATTAGTTTAGGAATATTCCATTGGGATAATCAGCTTGTGTATCAAACGTCAAGCAATCAATCTGCAATACCTCTGCCCGAGTTAAGTATATACTCAAATATGTATCTCAAAACTAAAATAGTTAATGAACTAACACTTCAGTTTGGTATTGATGCACACTATCATACAAAATATTTTGCACAAGGCTACGAACCTGCGTTGCTGCAGTTCTATAATCAGCGTGAGAGAGAGATAGGCGAATACCCCATCTCTACTGTTTACCTGAATATGCACTTAAAACAGACCCGTTTCTTTTTAATGTTTTATAATATTGCATCTAAAGCGATTAAGCCTCAGGAGTATTTTACTTTACCCGGCTACCCGGTAAATCCTTTTGGCTTGAAATTGGGACTATCTATAAACTTGCACAATTAATTTGTGTTCAAATATATAATTTTTATTCCCATGGTATCTAATAAACGTCTTTATATCTATCTAATATTGTTGGTTATAGCTGTGATAACCATGGTTGTGCTAAAGGATTCTATGAAGCAGATTGGTGTAAGCAACAATCAGCGAGACTTTAAAGAGATTATGGAGCATGGAGAGATGAATGTAGTTACCGACTATAACTCAATTGGTTATTTTGTATCCGGTGACACAATAGAAGGATTTCAACATGAAATGATTCAGGCATTAGAAAGAGAGTGGGGAATTACTATTAATCTATACTTGCAAAACAGTCTCGATGATAATCTATACGGACTCCAATCGGGTAAGTACGATTTAGTAGCCCGTAATATTCCAATAAATAGCGAATTGATAGATAACTTTAGTTTCACGCAACCACTTAATTTTAATAAACTGATATTAGTACAACGAAAAGTGGAGTTTAATGATAGCATCCAACCTATTAGGCAGCACTTAGATCTCGCAAAGAAAACAATATACGTGGAAAAAGACTCACCATCAATATTAAGACTCAACAATCTATCCAATGAAATTGGTGATACAATATTCCTCATCGAAAACAGTGTTTATGAGGCAGAGCAATTAGTTATGATGGTAGCTTCGGGCGATATCGACTTCACTGTGTGCGACGAGGATGTGGCTGTTCGGCTTGCACAAAAACTACCCGAAATTGATATAGAAACTGATATAAGCTTCACACAGATAGAGTCATGGGCAGTTAGAAGAGAATCGACTCAACTATTAGATAGTCTCAATACTTGGCTTACTCGATTTAAAGAAACAGTTGAGTTTGAGGATATTATATCTAAGTACTATAAATAATTGCGAAAAAAAAAGCGACTACCTCAATAAGTAGTCGCTCAACTTTTTAATAGATCTTGTTAATTAATTATCTAAGTCTTCTGCCTCGGCGATTTGTGTCGCGCATAACCTCCTGCCTCTTAGAGCGGATCTCTTTCCATTGTTCAAGCTTTTCTTTTCCAATTATTTGTTCAAGTTGAGCATCATTTTCTTCAACAGCCTGTGTGCGTAAATCTTGCATCTCTTTTCTTCTTGCATCTCTTGTGTTACGCAACTCATCTCTCTTTGCTCTATTTTCTGCAACTTGCTCAGCACGTTCTTTATCCTGCTGTTCAAACAGTGCAGTAACCTTTGCCTTTTCGTCAGCGTTCAAATCAAGCTCTTTAGCCATATATTCAGCCCGGTTTTCAGGAGTCCATCTAACTCTTGAGTCTCTTCTAACTTGAGCACTCACATTAGTAGTAAAACTCAATACCAAAAATCCAATTAAAACTAAAATACTAAACCTCTTCATAATGTAAAATTTAATTAGTGAATTACTATAATTTCCTCTTATGTGACCCTAAATATACA
>DATGMV010000295.1:0-4515 GCA_035307185.1 Fermentimonas sp.
TCGAAACTTAATTTGACGGCATTATCTTTAAATGCCTTGTCATAATGTGTTCTTTGTTTTCTCATACTTTGACAAATGTAAGTTTTTTATGCTTAACTTTTTGTCCCTGCAAAGTTAGTAACTCCAGATGAAACAATACTATTTACCATATTTATAAACATATAAATAGAGATGTTATCATTCATTTTATGACTTAAAGTCTATACGCTATGGTAAACACATGTATTTAAATTGGTGGAATTAAATTCTTTTATATGCGTAGATAGATGATAAACAGTAGTAAAATTCAAAATACTATAGTCAAAATCACCTTTATGAAATTTCAAGTTAATCTTTGTGAACAAAAAAGGGAGAAAAGCGGTTAAATTTTCCTCCCAATCAATATTAATATTCAATTAAATCTATTTTGCAATTCTTTCAAGCCACTTTACCATTGCCAGCATTGTAAACATTGATATGAGGCATGCAATTACGAATACCATCCAAGTTGCTGTCATTGAGAAGGTGGTGTAGAATATTGCACCTATAAACAATAAACTGTTACCTACTGCTGTAGCACCCAGCCATGCACCTTGCATTATTCCCTGATATTTAGGAGGTGCCACCTTAGAAACAAAAGATATTCCGAGAGGACTAATAAATAGCTCTGCTACGGTAAGGATAAAATAAGTGCCAATTAACAGCCATGGTGTAACACGTGCTTCATTTGCAAGTCCGCCCATTGAGTCTACTTCGGCTTTTAATGGCAGCCCCATTGAGCCAAGTGACATTACTGCATATGCCAATGCAGCTATGCCCATACCAATTGCTATCTTTCTGGGTGTGGATGGTTCTTTTCCTTTTGCTCTTAACCAGCCAAAGAATCCAACTATTATTGGTGTTAGAAACACAACAAATAAAGGATTGATAGATTGGAATATTTCAACACCTTGAAGTGTTGAGAAACCTAAGTTTATTTTTATCTGGCTAAGATCGGTATAATCTTTGGCAAAATAAGTGAGTGTAAGTCCGTTTTGGTGGAATGAAAACCAGAAGAATATAACTACTGCAAATACTGCAAAAAGAGCATATAGTCTCTGTTTTACTTCTTTAATGTCCATATCTACTACTGCTTCACCATTCTCAGTTACAGTCTTTTTGTTGGCAGGGTCAGGGAATCTGTTTTTATTAATCATGTAAACAACTAACGATATTAACATGGCAATTATAGCTACCCCAAAAGCATAGTGGAAGCCGGTAGTAAAAACATTCAGATATTCATTGGAAAATATAGTTAAGTCCGTATGCCCAACCTGTGAAGCCAATTGCTGAAGTCTGTTTACACCATCTGTGGTTATTGTATTTCCTAAATATTGGTGTATAAGGTCGGGTAGGTCAGCTATATACTCGAAACCATTCTTCTCAACCCACCAGTTTCTGACCCCCATTGCAAGGAATGGAGCAAAGATTGCACCTACATTGATGAACATATAGAAAAGTTGGAACCCTGAGTCCCTCATCTTGCTATACTGTGGATTGTCATACATTTGTCCCACTAATGCTTGCAGATTACCTTTGAAAAGACCGTTTCCAAATGCAATAACAAGTAAGCCGAAGCATGTGAAAGCAAGTAAAAGTCCGAATTTATCTGCAGGAACCGGTGTTGGCGTGGGTATAGCGATAATAACGTAACCTAATGCCATCAATATCAAACCTGTTAATATAACCCCTTTGTAGTTGCGGGTTTTATCTGCAAGCAATCCACCAACTAATGCAAGCAAGTAAATAGATGCATAAAAGATTGAGTATATAACTCCAGTTTGGGTCTCATCAAGACCAAATTTTGTCATTATAAACAGAGAGAGAATAGCCATCATGGTGTAAAAACCAAATCGCTCTCCCATATTTGCAAGCGAAGCTGCCAGCAAACCTTTTGGATGATTTTTGAACATTGTTAATAAATTAAGTTAGTGTAAATTTGTTTAAGGGCATCAAAGTGCAAATATAATAACAATTTTATAATTAATTAATGATATATTATTATAATAAAAGGGCACAGCCTACTATATAATATTGGTGCAAATTAGAATTTGTAGTTTTTTTTCGTCATTTTGTTTGTTTATTTAAAAAATGTAGTACATTTGCATCCATAATCTCAAAAAGATTTTACAAATGAATAATTCAGTTTTTGCATTTACATTCGGTTTTTACTTTTACTTTAGTAGGTAAAGGCAGGATTTTATATGCAAAAACAAGAAGATAATAACATATCAATAAAAAATAAAGTCCTGTCGATAACCGATAGGATTTTTTTTATGGAATTAAAGTTGAATTTTAAAAATATGAAACGAGTAGCCATACAGGGAGGTCCGGGTGCATATCATGAGCAAGCAGCACGTGAGTATTTCAGTGAGGATGAGCTGGAAATTGTTCCGTGTGCCACTTTTCGTGATATATTTGAGGAGTCTGCAAAAGACCCGGATTTAATAGCGGTTATGGCCATTGAAAACACAATTGCGGGAAGTCTATTACAAAATCATGATTTGCTTAAACTGCACGATCTTCAAATTGCAGGAGAGCATAAACTCAGGATTTCACATTCGTTGGCAGCCCTACCAGGCAGTACAATATATGAAATTAGAGAGATTATGTCTCATCCAATGGCGCTTATGCAGTGTGAAGATTTCATTGATACATTGCCCGGAGTAAGGGTTGTTGAACATGAAGATACAGCATTGGCAGCTAAAGATATTAGTGATAATAAGATGAACGGAGTTGCAGCAATTTGCAGCTCTCTTGCTGCAGAAATGTATGGCTTAAACATTCTTGCTGAGGGTATTGAAACTAACAAGAGAAATTTTACCCGCTTTCTTGTACTTGCAAAAGGAGAGATGCTTAAAGAGGTGCAGAAAGAAAATAACATAAATAAATCGTCAATGGTGTTTGTTTTACCTCACAAAGAGGGGAGCCTGTCACAGGTGTTGTCGGTGTTATCTTATTACGATGTTAACCTCACAAGAATACAGTCTCTTCCAATTATTGGCAGAGAATGGGAGTATCAGTTTTATATCGACCTTACTTTTGATGATTTTAAAAGATATAAACAATCGCTTGATGCTATTATGCCACTTATTAGAGGTTTGAAAGTTTTAGGTGAGTACAGAGAAGAAAAACGCAGTAAAAACTGAAATATATAATTAGTATTGTAGATTTGTAAAAAGAAGATTATGTTTAATATTGAACCGGCAGAACATATAAAATCAATTCAGGAGTATTATTTCTCAGTAAAGTTGGCTGAAGTAGCAAGGATGAATGCTGAAGGAGAGAATGTTATAAGTCTTGCCGTAGGTGCTCCAGATCATATGCCATCGGAGCAGACTATTGAAGCTTTGCGCGAATTAGTCACACAACCCGATGTACACTCATATCAACCTTATACTGGTATTCCGGAGTTGAGAAAAGCATATGCCGAATGGTATAAAAGATTTTATAAAGTTGACCTGACTATTGATGAGTTTTTGCCTTTAATTGGATCTAAAGAGGGTATTTTGCATATTTCAATGACATTCTTAAATGTTGGTGATGGAGTGCTTGTGCCAAATCCCGGTTATCCTACTTACAAATCTGTTTCAAATTTGCTAAGGGCAAATGTGATTGAGTATGATTTAATAGAAACAGACGGTTGGTATCCTGATTTTGAAGCTCTTGAGAAACTTGATTTATCGGGTGTGAAACTGATGTGGGTAAATTATCCAAATATGCCAACAGGTGCTAATGCGAGCTATGAGTTATTTGAGAAGCTTGTGGCGTTTGGCAAAAAACATGGTATTGTTATATGTCACGATAACCCCTATAGTTTCATTCTTAACGATAACCCAATAAGTGTTTTGTCTGTGCCGGGTGCAAAGGATATTTGCATTGAACTCAACTCCCTGAGTAAGTCGCACAACATGTCGGGCTGGCGAATGGGTGTTTTGGTTTCAAACCCACAATTTGTGAAATGGGTGTTGAAGGCAAAAAGCAATATTGATAGTGGACAGTTTAGACCGATGCAATTGGCTGCAGTAGCAGCATTGAATAATAGCAATGTGTGGCATGCAGAGATGAATAAGGTTTATGCCGAACGACGTGTTTGGGCTGAAAAGATTATGGATTTGCTTAATTGCAAGTTTGATAGAAGACAGACCGGACTATTTGTGTGGGGTAAATTACCTGAAGGTGCAAAAGGTAGCGATGAGTTTATAAATGACATTTTATATAACGCTAAGGTTTTTATAACTCCCGGTTTTATTTTTGGAAGTAACGGTGAGGGGTTTGTGCGAATCTCACTTGGATCATCCGCAGAGAAACTGCAGGAAGCACATAAAAGAATTGATAATTATATAACTAACAAGTAAAAAATATGGAATTCGAATCGATTTTATTACCCGGCATAGATGCAAAAAGGCCATTGGTAATTGCAGGTCCTTGCAGCGCAGAGACTGAAGAACAGGTTATGAATACAGCAAGACAGGTAGCTGCTACAGGAGTTAAGAT
>DATGMV010000296.1:0-2383 GCA_035307185.1 Fermentimonas sp.
CTTTGATGTTGAGGGTCGTTATTATTTCGGATTGGGTGATGTCTTTGAAAGTCGTCGTAGTAGAAACGCATATTTCGGTCGATCTGCACATCGCATTATCGAGGCAAAACTTACCTATTACCTGCAAATTAGATAATTTATAATCATTTTTTTACTTTAAAACCTGTTGCTGGAAGATCGATTGTGTCGTCCTGTATCGTCTTTAAAGTCTTCTTAATTTTCGTTGTACCATGTTGAATCGTTTTGTGACGTAAGCCGTCATGATTTTTGCAATACCTTGTCCGAGACCTCCTCATTACCCCCTCATTACCCCTTCATTCGCACATCATATAAATATGAGGAGAAGTTGGACGTGACTCTAACGAAATAAGAACAAACTAAAAGACTTTATTTTGACAAATACAATAAAGATTTTACATTGAAGTGAACAAAAACACATGAATGTATGTTCATGTATTAATAATGATGATTTTATTGAATTATGGAGTTTGAAATTTTAAATAGTGCTGAGATTAAAGGAAGTGATTATATGAAAATTGACCGCTCTCAGTTTGAAGAAGCTGCATATCTCTTAAGAGCATTAGCAAATGAGACACGACTATGTGTTGTTATGCAGCTTTCTAAAAATAAAGAAATGACTGTTAGTGAATTGCAGGAAGGGATGGAATGTGAGCAGTCGTTGCTGTCTCATCACCTAACAGATATGCGGGCTAAAGGTATTCTTAATTGTCGTAAGAGTGGTAGAAACAGCTACTATTCATTGAAAGATAAACGAGCAACCAATCTTTTGAAGTGTATTGTAGATTGTGATACCGGAGAGTTTAGATTAAGCTGAATTAAAGTAGAATAAATATAATTATAAGTAACAGATAAAATATATAATATACTGATGAAAAAATTTCTTTCAAAACATTGGGTAAAAATTGCCGGAGTGGCTACAGGTGCATTAGGAGGATACCTTTATTATTACTTTATTGGCTGTGTTAGTGGAACCTGCCCTATAACATCCAACCCATATAACCTGATGGTGTATGGAGCAGTATTAGGTTATCTTCTTTTTGATTTGATATTCGATGCCGGTACAAAACATAAATTAAAGCAAATCACAGAAGTTTCAGAAAAAAAAGATAAAGACAACAGTAATGAATTTTAAAAGAAAAGGTGTTCTAATTGCAGCAATTGTGCTTGCTTCCACAATGATAGCTTGTGGTAATCAAGGAGGTAAAAACAATAAAAATTCAACAAATAACAACAATAAAATAACAGAAAATAGTATGATAACTACAACTAAGAAAACAATTAACTTAACAAGAGCCGACTTCTTAAAGAAAGTGGCAAATTTTGAAGAGACACCCGATAAATGGGTTTACCTTGGTGATAAACCTGCAATAATTGACTTTTATGCCGATTGGTGTGGACCATGTAAAACTATTGCCCCAATACTTGAGGAGCTGGCAGAGGAGTATGAGGGTCAGATCTACATTTATAAAGTAGATACAGAAGCAGAGCAACAGCTTGCAGGTGAGTTCGGAATAAGAAGTATTCCTTCACTGCTATTTGTTCCAATGGGTGAGGATCCACAAATGGCGCAAGGAGCACTTCCTAAAGATGCATTTAAGCAGGCTATAGAAGAGGTATTATTGAAAAATAAATAGAAATTTTCAGTTATGGCATCTATGTTTTTTGAAAATAAAAGTAGGTTTGGTTTCGATGAAACTATAAACCAACTATCCGATATTGTACCTGAAAGTGGATGGAAGATAATTCAAATTCTCGACTTGCAGGAAACTATGAAAAAGAATGGTAAGGAAGTTTTGCCCGTAAAGGTAGTGGAGATGTGTAAGCCCGACTATGCTTACAAACTGCTTTCTGATGATGATCAACGCATTTATGCCAATATGATGCCTTGCCGCATCTCCATACATGAGAAGTCCGACGGGCAAACCTATGTGTCGCGCATGAATGCGGCTATGTTTGCTTCTCAAATAGGTGGAGTGATGGAAGAGGTAATGGATAAAGCATTTAGTGATTCAGAAAAAATGATAAAAAAAATCACAGTAGACTAATTTCTTTTTAAACAGTAACTTTGTGCGTTGTGTGAAGGGTGTATTCGTAATGGATGCACCTTTTTTGTGCGTGTTTTGTACGCTACCAGTTTGATTATTTGTATATAATTAATTTCAGTAGTATGAAACACTTTTGTCTCGCGAGTTACGATGTTAGAAAGATAATCGAGAGCGGGACTTCTTAAATCTCATTTCACATAAAACCATTATATCACAATCTATTATGGCTAAGTAACTCTTTTTTTGTACTTTTGCACTTTAAAATCAGAGCTACACAATGAAATCCAGACAAGATTATGAGATAATGTCTCCTGCAG
>DATGMV010000297.1:0-8441 GCA_035307185.1 Fermentimonas sp.
TTCGACAGCAGTGTAGAGAGAGGTGAGCCCGCCACATTCGGTGTGACACAGGTGATCGCTGGATGGACAGAAGCATTACAACTGATGCCTGTTGGATCTAAATGGAGATTGTATGTTCCTTATGATCTGGCTTACGGTGCAGCTGACAGAGGAACGATTAAGCCTTTCTCTAATCTGATCTTCGATGTGGAACTGCTCGGCATAGAGTAATAAGCATTTAAAAAATGACAGTTATATTGAACCACCCTTCGGGGTGGTTTTTTTTGTTCAAAAGTTACAAAAAATGGACAAAATATTACATATGTGACAAAAATAGAAGGAAATACATACAAAAATCCATGATTTAACATAAAAACCTTGCATTATATTAAATCGAAAATTAAATTTGTGGTGTTTTTGGTTAAAATAAGTAATGTAGGGATGAATATTGAAGATTTAACACAATTGTAGCTTTGTTTGATACAAACTAATATATATAAAGCTTAATAAGTGATAATAGTGTTATGTGCATTGGATCGGACTACTTTTTGTGTTGTTAAAATAATAAAAATATAAGATAAATACATTAAATTTATACATGTCCTTTGAACGAAGCAAGTAATCTAAGAGATTTTACTACCAAACAGTAATATTAATAACCGATGTTTAATTTAAAAGTAGAGTTTATGAAAAGAAAACTAACAATGTTTTTATTCTTGTTCTTTGCAGGGATAGGTCTTATCAATGCACAGACACAGATAGATGGTATTGTAGTGGATGATACAGGTGAGCCTGTTATCGGAGCTACTGTACAAATAAAAGGAACACTTCAGGGAACCGTTACCGATATTGAGGGACGCTTTGCATTGTCTGCTCCGGTGAATGGGACACTTGTGATATCTTTTGTGGGCTATCAGACGAAGGAGATGTCCGTCAGTTCAGATATGCGAGTCGTGCTGAGTGAAGATACAGAAATTCTTGATGAACTGGTTGTTACCGCATTGGGTATTACACGAGAGAGGAAATCTCTGGGATCTGCTGTACAGGATGTGAATGCAGATGAATTAGTCAAAGCTGCATCACCTAATGTGATCTCTTCATTAAGCGGAAAAGTGGCAGGAATGCAGGTAAATCAGGCCGGAGGTCAGCTGGGCGCTTCTTCACGTATTGTATTGCGTGGTAACAGCTCATTGGGTGACAATCAGCCCCTGGTTGTGATTGATGGTGTGCCCGTATCGAACAGTACAACGCGTCAGAACAGTGTTGACTTCGGTAGTGGGTTGAATGATGTAAACCCGCAGGATATAGAATCAGTCACTGTATTAAAGGGAGGAGCTGCAGCAGCACTTTACGGTATGCGTGCCGGTCACGGGGTTATTTTGATCACCACAAAATCAGGGTCAAGATCCAAGCAGGGAATCTCGGTGGATTATGATGCCAATTTCAATGCCGATCAGATTTATGGTATTCAGCGGATGCAGGATAAATATGGTCAGGGTTATCTCGGTGATGAATGGTTCTATAAAGAGGCGAAAGCAGAGGGCTATAACGGTAGTTATCAGGATTTTGCACTTGGAGGTTATGATCCCGGTTATGGTTTTAAATATGTGGATGGTCTAGGTGGAGGTATCAATGATGGGGTAGACGAGAGCTGGGGGCCCCGTCTTGATATTGGATTGATGATACCTCAGTTCAACAGTCCTTTTGACGGCAATGGAGTGTATCAGCCCACGCCATGGGTTTCAAATCCAAACAATGTAAGAGATTTATATCAGACTGGTTATTCAATGAGTCATAATATTTCTCTGATTTCCAACAGTGACCGTTCCACCACACGTTTATCGCTTGGATTCCGGGATCAGAAAGGGACGTTACCCAATACAGACCTTAAACGATATAATGCAAGTGTGAACTCACTCATAAAGATTCATGAAATGGTCGATTATGACCTTACCCTGAACTATGCACGCACCGAAAGCGACAACCTTCCGGTCACTGAATATAATGCCAGTAACCCGATGCAGACACTTGGTCAATGGACGGGCCGTCAGATAGATATGAAAGATCTTAAGGCGAACTGGGAGAATGATATGCCCAATGGCTATCCCTATAACTTTAACAGTAGTTATCACAATAATCCCTACTGGAGTTTGAATAAAAATACCAACTCTGTACAGAAAAACAGGGTGTTCGGAAAAACATCTCTGTTTATAAAACCAACTGAATTTTTGAAGTTTGAAGGACGCATGGGATTGGATTATTACGATTCACAAATGAATCCTATCATCACCTACCGGTCAAATGAGGTGCTTGCTGGTGCACGTCAGTGGGACGGAGGATGGTTCAGACTTATCAGTGAGAAGAATACAGAAGTGAACCTCGATTTCATCTCCTATTTCGACAAACATTTCGGAGAGCTGTCAGTGAGTGCATTTGCCGGAGTCAATTACAGAAATTTAAAGTGGGCCAGAAATATTATTGGAGCAAACTCGCTTACGGTCCCCGATTTGTTTACAATCAGCAATGCGAAAGGCTCCCCCTACACCAATATGGATAATTCATGGATACGGACAAACAGTGTATATGCGTCACTATCATTAGGATATCAGAACTTTATCTATATGGACGGTACATTCAGGAAAGACTGGTCTTCCACTTTGCGTACGCCATTCTCCTATCCCTCCGTCAGTATGAGTTTTATGCCTCTGGATGCGCTGAATATTGATTCCGATCTGTTCACTTTCCTGAAATTAAGAGCATCCTGGGCGCAAGTAGGGTCTGCTACCGGAGCCTATTCGATCGATCCCTATTTTACGGCTGAAGCCTCCACGATAAACGGGGTGACCCAGTATTATCAGGCGCGAACTTATCCTCCTGCCACGCTTGAGCCAGAAAAAGTGGAAACATCAGAAGTTGGTATAGAGGCAAATATGTTCAGGGGGAGGCTTGGGTTTGATATTGCTTTATATAATAAAACAACCACAAATCAGATTCTTTCTGTTGCCGTATCAAAGGCTACCGGTTATAATGCGATGCTGGTGAATGCGGGAAACTTCAACAACAAGGGTATTGAGGTGCAACTGACCGGAGTGCCGGTGAGAACCACTGATTTTGAATGGATGATCACGCTCAACTGGGCGAGGGATAAAAGTATGATCAATGAGCTCTATACCGATCCAAACAGTGGTGAGCCCCTGGCCTCATACGAAATTGGAAATGAGTGGAGCACCTATGTTCAGGCTCGTCCCGGTGCTCCCTGGGGAGAAATCTACGGAACAGGTATGTTGCGCCGTACATCTGACAATGCCATCATAGTGAATGACGGAGGTCGTCCACGCACACAGACCAACATGAAACTGGGTAATGTTACTCCCGACTGGCTTGGCGGATTGCGTAATGATTTCACCTATAAGGAATTCGGTTTTGGCTTTTTGCTTGATATGAGAAAAGGAGGCGACATCTTCAGTGTTTCTAGTATGTTTGGAGCATATTCCGGAATACTTGAGTTTACTGCACAGGATGATTTTCGTGAGAATGGACTGATCCTTGGGAAGGATTTTCTTGCGGATAAAAAATTTGTGAAGGTCACCCAACTGAATGAAGAGGATATTCAAAACTCGCAATTTGCCGAAAATGATATTGTCACAGGAGCACAGGACTTTTTTGAATCCTATTACGGTAACAGGGAATTATCTGTATATGATGGCTCATATCTGAAATTGAGAGAGGCATACGTCTCGTATCAATTGCCAACGAGTTTATTCTCAGGAACAGGTTTTATTAAAGGTGGTACTGTCTCACTGGTAGGAACGAACCTGGCTGCCTTATGGTTGCATAAATCCAATATGGCAGGACTGGACCCTGAGAACACCGTAACTGCAGATAACAATGGTGTAGGATTGGAAACAACCAGTTATCCTCCCTCTCGCAGTATTGGTATAAAGTTCAATTTAAAGTTCTAATATAATCTATGATGAATATGAAAAAATATATAACAAGATTTGCCTTTCTGTTTCTTTCGATCTTTATTCTGGCGGGATGTACCGATCAATTCGAAGAGATCAATACAGACCCTGACAGAGCGAAAGATGCACCGGCAACGAATGTGCTGGCATTTGTACTTACCTACTGGCCCGATAATCTGAATGATGTGTGGGCTGACATGAATGAACCTTCCACATATGCAGGTCATCTTGCAAAAATTCAATACATTGATGAAGCAAAATATAACTTCAGACCTGGGGTTGTTGAATCTAAATGGTATGATGTTTATCTGACCCTCAATAATGTAAATGAAATAATTGTAAAAGCTGAAGCCGACGACAATCAGAATTTGCTTGCTGTTGCCAGAATACTGAGAGCTTATATTTTTCAGACTGCAACGGACACATGGAGGGATATACCTTATACTGATGCGATGAAAATTAGTGAAGGAACCCTGCTGCCACAATATGACAAGCAGGAAGATATTTACCCGGCTCTTTTACAGGAATTGAAAGAGGCTGCTGATATATTTGCCACCAATAGCACAGGTTCATTGGGTGATGGTGATATCCTGTTTGACGGTGACACTGAAAAATGGCAGAAGTTTGCCAATTCGCTTCGGTTAAGATTGTCGATGCGCATATCAGCAGTTAACGAAGGTCTGGCCAGTTCCACCGTATCCGAGATACTTGGCAATCCGGGCAGTTATCCGGTGATGGAGAGTAATGATGACAATGCCTTCTTCTGGTGGCCGGGGAGTGATCCGTATGAGGAGCCGTGGTATACCGATTATAAAGGTCGAGATGATCATGCTGTAAGTGATGTGCTGGTAAACGTGATGCTTGAACTGGATGATCCCCGTTTACCTGTGTATGCTATACCAGCTGAGTCTGACAGCCTTTTCCGTGGATTTACGATAGGTGCAGCAGCACAGCCTAACTTAACCACCGTCTCAAGAATAGGAGAACGTTTCAGACTTGATCCGGCAGGATTTACTCCCTACATGAGATATGCTGAAGTGATGTTTCACATTGCTGAGGCTGCATTGAAGGGTTTCAATACAGGTGGTATCACAGCTGAAGATGCCTATAATGCTGCTGTTGAGGCATCATTACTTGAAAACGAGATTTCAACAACCGATATTTCCGCCTATCTTTCCGGGGGGGGGCTGTTTGATAGTACATTGGATCAGATTTACCTTCAGGAATGGATTGCATTGTTTAAACAAGGTATGGAGGCATGGTCTCTTTATCGTCGTACCGGCATTCCCGCAACACATTATGTCGCACCTGCTTCCATTTATCCCGGACATAACAGTCCTCCGTTTCGTTATCCCTATCCTCAGAATGAACTAACACTCAATGGTGTAAACTCTACTCCCTTTGAGAATGAAGTGACTGATGCATTCTGGGGAAAGAAGATGTGGTGGGATACACGACAAGGTGTAAACTGAAAAGCTCATTCCAGGAATATGTTTAAAAGAGTGGCCAACCAGGTTGGCCGCTCTTTTATTATTTAAATGTAGCACGGTATTCCAGATTCCATATGAGCTATTATTACCAAATTGATAAATTTAAGTGATGGCTTATTGATGTTGTATATTTGAGCTTTGTCTTTATGGGGTAAAAAGGGTAGTTTTGCTATCTTTTGTTCATCCATAATGATAGATTGGTGTTAAAAATCAGAATAAAAATGGATAAGGTATTGCAAGGTGTATTTCATTAATGTATCTTTGCCAGTTATTAGATTGCGAGGTTGTCAAATCAATTGTTAAATTTTCAGATATCCATACTGTCGTTCAGATAAATCAGGTATTTGAAAGGAGTGTAAATAAAACACATCAAAATATATCTGATTGACGTTTTTTTTAAAAATAATGTGTAAAAAAATACATTTATAAAATAATTGGTATATATTTGTGAAATGAATATATTTCTATAGATATGTTAATTAATAAATATGTGATTAGTAAATGTTATAAAACTATTTCACACTTTATTTAAAATACCTTGATGTAGAAATAAATGGATCAAACTATTATGACATATGGGATAGGTTTCGTCGGAAGCTTAAAAATTTATTTATTGTGAATGAAAAGAACTGCGATTTTCCGTTGAATTTTAGAAGGCAAAGAATATTAATAAGTGATTAAATTAAAAGTAGAGTTTTATGAAAAGAAAATTAACTATGTTTTTATCCCTTTTCTTTTTGGGAATAGGGATTATAACTGCGCAGACCCAGGTGCGGGGAACCGTGGTAGACGAGACCGGTGAGACTGTAATCGGTGCAACGATACAGATTAAGGGAACTACACAGGGAACGGTTACTGATTATGACGGTAACTTTGTGTTATCGGCACCCGCAAATGCAACACTTGTTTTTTCATATGTAGGTATGATTACACAGGAGTTGCCTGCTGAAGCTACTATGAGAGTTGTAATGCATTTAGACTCAGAGCTCCTTGAGGAGGTTATGGTTGTTGCATTTGGTACAGCTAAAAAATCAGCTTTTACAGGTTCGGCTAAAGTTATTGATGCAGAGCAGCTATCGAAGTCACAGGTTTCAAGTGTTACAAATGCGCTGGCAGGTTCTGTGCCAGGGTTGCAATTGACCTCAGACAGCGGTGCTCCCGGGGCAACCTCTTCTATCAAGATACGAGGTTTCAGCTCTCTAAATGCTGGTAATGATCCATTAATTATCTTAGATGGAGCACCTTATAGTGGCGACTTAAGCAATCTAAATCCAAATGATGTTGAGTCAATGACTGTTTTGAAAGATGCTGCTTCAAATGCTTTATATGGGGCAAGAGGTGCCAATGGAGTGATCATGATTACAACGAAAAAAGCAAAAAGGGGTGGCGATGCAGTCATCACATTTGATGCGAAATACGGATCAAACACAAAGGCTTTACAGCGGTACAATGTTCTTTCAAGCCCGGCGCAGTATTATGAGACTCATTATGGAGCGTTATCAAGATATTATGTAAATCAGGGAATGAGCCCAACGGAAAGCTGGCAGCGGACAAATAATAATTTGTTTGGTGATCAGGCTAACGGAGGTTTAGGCTACAATGTTTACTCTTATCCGGAAGGTCAAATGTTAATTGGGCTAAATGGAAAATTAAATCCGGAAGCTACATTGGGTCGTATAGAGACCTATAATGGTGAAGAGTATCTTTTAACTCCTGATGACTGGGAAAATATAGGAACACGCACAGGTGTCCGCGAAGAATATAACCTGTCAATGAGTGGGAGTGGCGAAAAATCATCATTCTATTTATCTTTAGGTTATTTAAACAATGAGGGTATTACAGACGCTTCCAACATGGATCGTTTAACTGCCCGCTTAAGAGCGGACTATCAGGTTAAAGAGTGGCTGAAAGTAGGTGGTAATATGTCATATGCTAATTTTGAACACAATTCACTTGCCAACAATGGATCCAGTAATTCATCCGGAAATATCTGGGCCTTTACATCTCAGATGGCCCCTATATATCCAGCTTATATAAGAAATCCTGATGGAACCATAAAACTGGATAGTGATGAGTTTGAGATTATGGATTATGGTGATGGAAATAATGCCGGACGTGCTCGCCCATTTATCTCAGATGCTAACCCAATTATGGATAGTAAGTTGAATACAAATCATAATGAAGGAAATGCAACGTCAGGTAGTGGATTTATGGACTTCACTTTTATTCCTGAATTGAAATTAACATTGAATGGATCGTTTAATCTTGATGAAACAAGAGGTACATATGTATACAATCCCTTCTACGGTCAGTTTGACTCAACCGGTGGATTGGTCACTAAGTGGCATTCAAGAACATATGATTATAATCTTCAGCAATTACTAAGTTATACCACTTCATTTAATTCTTTGAACAACGTTGATATTCTATTAGGACATGAATATTACAACTATGCCTACTATGAGTTGAGTGGAAGTAAATCAAAGATGTTTTCACAGGATAATAAAGAACTTGGTGGTGCTATCTTAGATGAACAGTCGGCTAACTCTTTTATCAACCGTGACAATAACGAGGGTTATTTTACACGATTGCAATATAATTATGACAACAAAATATTTGCTTCAGGATCATATCGTAGAGATGCCTCATCTAAATTTCATCCGGATCATCGCTGGGGTAACTTTTGGTCATTAGGTAGTGCATGGCTTGTCAACAAAGAAGAGTGGTTTGATGTCAACGGTGTAGATGAGTTGAAGTTAAAAGTTTCTTATGGTATGCAGGGTAACGATGCAATTGGACGTTATCGCTATACCGACGTATTCAATATTCAAAACTCAGATGGTGAGATAGGAACATCGTTTGAATCAAAAGGAACTGAAGGGATTACGTGGGAAACAAACGCTAACTTTAACATCGGAGCTGAGTTTTCATTATTCAATCGTATTACGGGTAGCTTAGAGTATTATAACCGTAAAACAACTGATATGTTGTTCTCATTCTCAGTTGC
>DATGMV010000298.1:0-2415 GCA_035307185.1 Fermentimonas sp.
TGATTATAACATGCCACAATTATATTGGGAAATTGGTCATTCAGCAGCAGATTATACAACATTATTGCATTGGTGGAATGCAAATAACTTTGAGCAGCATTTGTATATTGGGCAGAGTTTAGAGCGTAGTATAAACAAAAATGAGCTAAATACAAAGATCCGACAAACACGTGAGATGGCGTTTGTGCATGGTAACTGTTATTGGTACGGCTACCAAATATTAGATAATTTTAAAGGTGTTGCAGAAACGCTAAAGACTGATATCCACAGTGCAAAAGCATTGATTCCTGCTTATACTCATATGCATGAAGGCAAACCGGCAAGAGTTAAAAAGCTTACTAATGTATTCACAGAAGATATGCATTTTCTTACTTGGGAACATAATAAAGATAAACTCAATCCCGAGACAGCTCAAAAGTTTGTGATTTATCGTTTTAGAGATGGTGAGAAAATAAATACAAATAGCGCTGAAAATATTGTTGCAGTAACACCGGATAACTTTTTCGTTCTTCCCTATGAGGGTGGAAATCGTAAATATACATATATTGTAACCTCACTCGATTCTTTTGGAAATGAATCCAAAGAGAGAAAAATAAAGGTTAGGTTGTGATACAAAAAGAGTATATTTGCGCATAATATTTTGTAGCTGAGTTTTTTATATTGAAAAGAATAGATGAAAGAAAATGATTCAGGAGTTGTAACCTTCCCTATGATTGCCAAAACAATGGCAGAACTTGAGGATGTGCTTGCCGAAGAGCTAATCAATTTGGGTGCAAACGATGTGGAGATCGGTACACGTATGGTCTCGTTTACAGGCGATAAGGAGCTAATGTACAAGGCTAATATGCATTGTCGTACAGCATTGCGTGTTCTTAAACCTATTTATAATTTCAAAGCCGAAACAGCCGAGGAGGTTTACAATGCGATAAAGGAGCTCAATTTAGAGGAGTTTATGTCGTTAGACACAACATTCTCTATAGACTCAGTTGTATTTTCTCATATATTTACACACTCAAAGTTTGTTGCATACAAGGTTAAAGATGCAATAGCCGATTGGTTCATGGAGAGGTACGAAAAGCGTCCCTCAGTTAGTGTATCAAATCCGGATCTGATATTTAATATTCATATATCTCACAATAAATGTACACTATCTCTTGATAGCTCTGGGGAGTCTTTGCATAAACGAGGCTATAGATTAGATCAGACTGAGGCTCCTCTAAGCGAGGTGCTTGCTGCCGGCATGATACTAAAGTCAGGTTGGAAGGGGGAGTCCGCTTTCATAGACCCCATGTGTGGTTCAGGAACAATCCTTATTGAGGCAGCGATGATTGCACTAAATATTCCTCCCGGAGTTCACAGGAAACACTTTGCTTTTGAAAAGTGGAAAGATTTTGATAGTGATCTTTTTAGCGATATCTACAATGAAGATTCCGGTTCTACAGAATTAAAGTTTCCAATTATAGGTTCAGATATTTCACCTAAAGCAATTTCAATTGCAGAGAAAAACATCAAGAATGCAGGGCTTAAGAAATACATTGAGTTAAGCGTAAAGCCCTTTCAGCAATATACAGAGCCACCAGCAAAGAGTGGTGTATTAATAACAAATCCACCTTATGGCGAAAGGATTAAAGTGGAAGAGCTTGGTGAGCTATATTCTATGATTGGTGAGCGATTGAAGCATGTTTTTTCAGGGTATAAAGCTTATATATTGAGTTACCATAAGGAGTCGTTTGATAACATAGGACTGAAACACTCAAATCGTTTCTTTCTTTATAATGGTTCTCTCGAGTGCGAAATGAGGGAATACGAAATATTTTCGGGTAAACGAAAGGAGCAGTCGAAAGACACTTCTTCGCGTTCAAAACCAAATCGAAGAGATAAATATCATGAAGAAAGAAATTCACGTGAAGGGTATCGCCGTTCCAGACGAAGTGAACGAGAGGATAGTGATGAAATAAAAAGAGAAGGATCTCGCGGAGGTTATTCAGATAAGAAACGCAGCTTCGATAAACCAAAAAGAGCAGAAGGCGGTAAAAAGATATTGAGGAAAAGAGATGGCTCAGGTGGTAGAAAAAAAAGTGATTAATAGTTTTATTCAGTAATCTTTATTAATTACGAAGAATATCCTGTGCCAATCTTTTTGCTGTTGCACGGTCGGTTTTCCCATTTCCTGTAACCGGGATAGCTGTTACCGTAATAATATGCAAGGGCTGATGATAACGTGGCAAAATTTTTTCTACAATGTCTTTAATACGATCTTTATTGTTAGCTTCATCAACTAACAATACTATAGCCTCTCCAAGTTTTGGGTGAGGAATGGATGTAATAGCAAAACTACCATTTATATATGGTCGCAATTCCTCCTCAACTACTTCTATTTGAACCTTTACTCCACCCGTATTTACAACATTATCC
>DATGMV010000299.1:0-8371 GCA_035307185.1 Fermentimonas sp.
GGAGTAAAAACAGTTTCTATTGCTGCAATTATTGGCACGATTGGTCTGGCAATTGGATTGGCTATGAAAGATAATCTGGCAAACTTTGCCGGAGGTGTGCTTATCTTACTAACTAAACCTTTTAGAGGGGGCGATTATATAAAAGCTCAAGGACTTGAGGGTACCGTTGTTAGTATTGGTATTCTTCACACAATACTAAGAACAGGAGATAACAAAACTGTATATATCCCAAACGGTCCACTTTCCACAGGTAATATCACAAATAATAATAGTCTGGATGGTACTCTGAGAACCGACATTGTTGTTAATGTAGATTATGGTAGCGATGTTGATGAGGTTAAGCATGAGCTTATAACTCTGTCACGCGAGCATCCGGAAGTGCTAATACAGCCAGATCCGTTTGCAAGAATGACAAAGATAAACAATGCCACACTTGAATTTACTGTAAGGGTATGGGCAAAGAAAGCTGATATATGGAATGTTAATTACGACCTTACAGAAAAAATATATAAAAGGTTGTATGAAAGAGGTATGATAAGCTCACTTCAACAAATGACTATACATATGGCAAAGAAGGATAAAGAGTAGATTTTTAATACTCCGATGCAAAATGGAATTTAATATTCTTGAAATCCTGTTGTGCCATCATCAATAAATAATTAGACTCTGCAAGGAATACATCCCTACCCTGCTTATCTTGTGCCATGTATTGATACTTACGTTTTTTAAAGTCGGCAAGCTGTTCCTTATCATCACTCTCAATCCAACATGCTTTATATAATTGAATTGGCTCCCAACGGCACTGTGCCCCATATTCATGCAAAAGCCTATACTCTATCACCTCAAACTGGAGCTGACCAACCGTACCGATTATCTTTCTTCCGTTAAACTGGTTAGTGAATAACTGTGCTACACCCTCATCCATTAACTGCTCAACACCTTTTTGGAGCTGTTTAGACTTCATTGGATCGGCATTCTCTATATATTTAAACATCTCAGGGGAGAAGCTTGGTAAACCCTTAAAGTGTAAATCTTCTCCGGAAGTAATTGTATCACCAATTTTAAAATTTCCGTTGTCTGGTAAACCAACAATATCTCCGGCAAATGCTTCATCAAGAATTTCTTTCTTTTGAGCCATAAATGCAGTGGGTGATGAAAATTTCATCATTCTGTTAAAACGAACATGTTTATAATTCACGTTTCTTTCAAACTGCCCTGAGCATACTTTTACGAATGCTATGCGTGAACGGTGATTGGGGTCCATATTTGCATGAATCTTAAAAACAAACCCACTAAAATCATTCTCATAAGGATCCACCACTCGTTCTTCTGCCTGCACTTTGCGAGGTGATGGTGCAACCTCAATAAAACAGTCGAGTAACTCCTTTACACCAAAGTTATTAAGAGCAGAGCCAAAAAATACCGGTGCAAGCTTACCAGCAAGATACTCATCACGATTAAATTCGGGGTAAACTTCTGTTATCAGTTCAACTTCATCACGCAATTTAGAAGATAAACTTACTCCAATATGACTCTCAAGTTCAGATGATTGTATATCAAGCTGCATCGATTCAGTAACCATTTGCTTATTTGGCTTAAAAAGATCCAAACTATTTTTGTATAGGTTATATACACCTTTGAATCTCTCTCCCATATCTATTGGCCAACTAAGAGGGCGTACACTAATTTGCAATTCCTCTTCCAATTCATCTAGAATTTCGAAAGGGTCTTTTCCTTCGCGGTCGAGTTTGTTCACAAAAATCATTACAGGAGTATTACGCATACGGCAAACTTCCATTAGTTTGCGAGTCTGAACCTCCACACCCTTAGCGATATCCACCACAACAATAACACTATCTACGGCTGTGAGGGTACGAAAAGTGTCTTCGGCAAAATCCTGGTGACCCGGTGTATCAAGAATATTTATTTTATGATTTCTATAATCGAAGCCCATAACTGAAGTGGCAACAGAAATACCTCGTTGCTTTTCAATTTCCATCCAGTCGGATGTGGCACTCTTTTTAATCTTGTTAGACTTAACAGCCCCAGCAACATGTATTGCTCCTCCAAATAACAGTAATTTCTCTGTAAGTGTGGTTTTTCCTGCGTCGGGGTGACTAATTACAGCGAATGTTCTTCGCTTTTGTATCTCTTTTTTCAAATTCATCTATTGAATATTATTCTATATTTATTTTTTTTAAGCACCGTTCAAGTGCATCTTCCCATGTGGGAATCTTTACACCAAATACAGCGGTAATTTTGGAAGTATCGAGAGCACTGTATTTAGGTCGACTTACTAATGAATCAAATTCACTTGAAGATACTCGTTTTAATTCACACCTATTTAATCCCGCCTGTCGTTTAATCTCTTTTGCAAAATCAAATCGTGTAACCTCTCCACTATTGCAAAAATGAAATATTCCTTTTTTCCATTCATCTTTATTCTCAGAAAACAGCAAAATGTGAATAATCATTTCAGCCAAATCTGCAGCATAGGTTGGAGAACCTTTCTCATCTTCAACAACTGTTAGTGATTCTTTATCGTGCATCAAACGAAGCATAGTCTTTACAAAGTTTTCACCATACTCAGAAAAAAGCCAACTTGTGCGAATGATTATCCAATCTTTCCCCATCTGCTTTAAAGCCTCTTCCCCCTTTAGTTTGGTTGATCCATAAACTGATAAAGGATTTGTCTTCATCTCTTCTGAGTAAGCAATTTCTGATGTGCCGTCGAAAACAAAATCTGTTGATACGTGAATTACTTTGACACCATTTTGCTTAGCTGCCAGTGCAATATTTTCTACACCAGTAACATTTACATCAAATGCTTTATCACTATCACTTTCAGCCTTAACTACTGCTGTATAAGCAGCACAATTTATTATGTACTTAATATTATTGTTTACTACAAACTCATTCAGATCATTTTCACTTGTAATATCCAAGACATCAGCATCTGTGAAGAAAAACCTGAAAGGCATATTTACTTTATTAGCAAATAGTTTTAGTTCGCTACCAAGTTGACCATTTGCACCTGTTACAAGAACATTCTTCTGTACCAATCCATAATAGAATTGATCTTTAACAACCTCTTTCTCATTTGCTCCAAGTAACTTAATTGTTTCTGAGATTATTGCCATAACTTATAGTTCTTTTTCACTCTTTTAAATCTGCTTCTGTGTATTTTTTACTCAAAATCCTTAGCAGCGCGGTAATCTGATTTACGGCTGCTTGTGTTTCTTTCGAGATCTCTTTCTTTTGAATTTTTAAAAGTAAAAAACCATATAAAGCAGTGAAACATGTTTCGAGCTCAGGTATTTCCTTTTCTATCGATTTTGAACGTAGCTCTACTATATATGGTAGTGTATTATAATAGACTCCATTGTACTCCGATTCAAGTGGATCTTTTAGTAAACGTAGATGCAAATCGGTTAGATCTGCAATTATATTTTTATTTATCTGAAGATGTCCTTTTTCTTGAACATTCTCAGATTTCATCATCATTATTAAACCTTCATACCAATATCTTGCACTTTCTCGCTCTTCTAATGTTTGATATATAGGATCTATTATTGATTGTTGAATTAAATCTATATCCAGTTTATATACTCGTAAGAGGTCTTCTATCTGCCACATAAAGAGTAGATACTCGGCTATATTATCCTGTTTTTTTGGAATCTTCATTTTTTAAAATCTCTATTGAGATTATGATAGTGAATTTAAAATTGTAATTTTGCTACAAAAATACAACAATATGCTCAAGTTTCATATTATTGAATCGGGTTATTTTATGGGAGATGGCGGAGTGATGTTTGGTCCGGTACCCAAAAAATACTGGTCTGCAAAGTATAAAGTAGACGACAAAAACATGTGTGTAATGTCTATGCGATGCCTGTTTATAGAGACAAACACACGACGGATACTGATTGATTCGGGCATAGGAAATAAGCACGATTCTAAACTAAAATTCTTTCAACCTTTCGATCAAAAAGATATTAGGGATGAAATTAGAAATATTGGTTATGAACCGGAAGAGATTACCGATGTTATTATCTCTCATCTACATTTCGATCATTGTGGAGGTAACACTGTTTTAAATAATAAAAATGAAACAGTACCTACCTATCCAAATGCAACTTACCATCTTAGCCTCAAACAATGGAATAACTACCGCAATCCATCTATTTTCGAGCAAGCCTCTTTTTTTGCAGATAACGTTGAGCCAATTTATGATTCCGGTCAGTTAAGATTTGTAATAGAGGATACTCAGCTTGAAGATAACATAAGGCTTGAGCTTTATGATGGGCACTCGCCGGGTCAGATTGCCGTACTTTTCGATGATGGAGAAGAAAAATATGCATTTCCCGGAGATGTTGTACCTACTTCTCTAAATCTTCAATTAGGCTGGTTATGTGCATATGATAATAGCATGGTTGAAGCGATGGACGAAAAGAAAAGATTTATGGACAAAGTCAGAGCAGAAAAGCGTACGCTTATCTTTTATCACGATGCGTACACTGAGTCTGCAAAGCTATAATTGAGTAAACGATTATCTAATTAAAATACAGTAATATTTGATTAAAAAATCAACTTCGCCCAAACGAACCACCCACAATATCAAGTAACTCATTTGTAATTGACTCCTGTCGTAGCTTGTTGTACTCTCTTTTTAGTTCATCAATTAGATTATCTGCATTATCATTAGCAATTTGCATTGCAGTCATTCTAGCCGCATGTTCAGAAGTTGTTGAATCAATATGGGCAGTAAAAAGCTTTAGATTAAGCACTTTTGGAAGAAGCTCTTTCAAAATAGTAATTCTATCTGGCTCTATAATATAATCGTTATTAATATCAGACTCAAAATCATTTTTATATTTAGAACCATAGTAGTCATTTTCTTCATTTCCATTTAAATTTAAGTCTAAAGGAAGAAATTGCTCATGAACAACCATTTGTGAACCTTTACTTTTAAATTGATGATAGATCAACTCTACTCTATCAATCTTTTTTTGAAGGAACATATCCATAAGATCGTCAGCTAATTTCTTAACTTCATTATATGTAGGTTTGGCAATAATTTGAGAAAAATCATCTTCCACTGCTTTAAAACCCATTTTACTCACACCTTTTACCACCTTTGCTCCTATTGGATATATTAAAATATTTTCTTCACCCAACTGTAAATATGACTCCACAACTGATTTTAGTTTAGAAGTAATATTATCATTAAATCTGCCTGCTAAGCCTGTGTTTGAAGCAAAAGCAAGAATTGCAACTCTTTTAATTTCACGTTTTTCAGTAAAAGGTGTATCAAAATTTTGTTCTTGCCTTAACAGTAAATTCAGAATCTCACTAAGCTTACTCTCGTATGGATATAAGTTTTGTAGAATCCTCTGCGATTTCTGAAGTTTGGCAGATGAAACCATCATCATAGCAGTTGTGATCTTTTGAGTAGATCTTACCGACTGAAGTCTGGTTTTTATATCTTTAAGTTGTGCCATATAATTATGCCATCATAGAATTAACAATATCAGAAGCTACTATTTCAATTATCCTGCCAATTTCATCATTCATTATACCTTGCTTCAACGGTTTGAGCACATCTTCTTTATGAGCAAGGTCAATGGTTTTAATGAACTCTTTCTCGAACTCCGACACTCTGTTAAGAGGAATATCTTTTAGTAGACCGTGAGTTCCGCAATATAAAACTGCAATCTGATGTTCAACATTCATAGGCGAATGAACGGCTTGTACAAGAAGTTGCTCATTCTTTTGCCCTTTATCAATTGTCATAGCAGTTACTGCATCCATATCACCACCAAACTTGGTAAAAGCTACAAGCTCTTGATATTGTGCTTGGTCTATCTTAAGTGAACCGGCTACCTTCTTCATAGCTTTTATCTGTGCGTTTCCACCAACACGAGACACTGAAATACCAACGTTAATTGCAGGTCGCACCCCTTTATTATAAAGATCAGCTTCAAGGAAGATCTGCCCATCGGTAATTGAAATAACATTTGTGGGTATATAAGCAGACACATCAGCATCTTGTGTTTCAATAATAGGTAGTGCTGTCAATGATCCGCCACCTTTTACCTTATCTGCAAGGCTTTCCGGCAAATCGTTCATTTTTACAGCAACATCTTCTTGAGAAATTATATTAGCAGCTCTTTCGAGAAGTCGCGAATGTAAATAAAATATATCACCCGGGTATGCCTCTCTACCGGAGGGTCTTCGAAGAATTAGTGAGACTTCACGATATGCTACAGCCTGTTTAGAAAGGTCATCATAAACAACCAAAGCATGCCTACCCGTATCTCTAAAATACTCACCTACAGCAGCACCTGCAAATGGTGCTATATACCTCATTGCAGCCGGGTCTGAACCACTCGTCGAAATAATTGTGGTATAATCCATAGCACCATGCTCTTCAAGAGTCTTAACAATAGTTGCTACAGAAGATCCTTTTTGTCCTATTGCTACATATATACAATAAACGGGATCACCATTCTCAAAGTTCTCTCTCTGATTAAGAATAGTGTCAATTGCGATACTGGTCTTACCAGTCTGCCGGTCTCCAATTATTAGTTCGCGTTGTCCTCTACCAATAGGAATCATGGCGTCTACCGATTTCAAACCGGTTTGTAATGGTGTGTCTACAGGTTCACGAAACACAACTCCCGGAGCTCTTCTCTCAAGTGGCATTTCAACAAGCTCACCTTTTATAGGTCCCTTTCCATCTATAGGCTCTCCAGTAGGAGAAATTACCCTGCCAAGTAATCCTTCACCTGCAAAAATATTGGCAACACGTCCGGTTCTTTTTACAGTAAAACCCTCTTTAATCTCGTTAGATGCACCAAGTAAAATGGCACCAACATTATCTTCTTCGAGATTCATAACAATGGCTTGCATACCATTATCGAACTCAAGCAGCTCATTAGATTCAGCATTACGAAGTCCAAAAATACGAACAACACCATCACTTACACTTATTACGGTGCCTGTTTCATCGAACTTTACGTCTGTATCAATTCCTTCCAATTGCATTCTTAACAAATCGGAAACTTCGCTAACTTTTATTGCATTATTTGCCATGATCTCAATATATTACTCTATTTATTTTTTAAAGCATTCACAGCTTCAATCTTTTTAAATTGACTCTTCACTCGAGTCAGCTCTCCCGATATACTTGCATCCCAACGATAATCATCAAGATGAAGAATGAATCCACCAATAATATCGGGGTTCACAATAGGCTCCAATTCAAGATTTTCTCCTACTATTTTTTGAACACGTGATTTAAAATCCCTATTTTCATCTAAATTTAGAGGTATTGCTGTAACAAGCCTGGCTTGAACAATCTTGAACCTTTCTCTATATAACTCAATGAAACGAAGGCTTATATATTGTATAAGATCTTCTCTTTCGTTTAAAAAAATCAAATCCGCCATTTTTTGTAATGACAAAGGTATTTCACCTCCAGAAGCAGTAAATAGTAATTTTTTTCTATCTTCCTGTTGGATTGATGAATTAGTAAGGGCTTCACGAAGCTTAGGTACCTCCCAAAAAACATTCGAAAGGGTTTTCATATTATTGTACACCTCCTTATGTTGACCCTCTTCAATAGCAAAGTCCAACAACGATCTGGCGTAGCGTGTAGAAATTAAACCTCTGTCCATTTAATCAGGATTTTGATATTTCAATCTCATCAAGCAATCTATCAATCATACCCATTTGTTCCTCTTCATTACTCATCTTTTCTCTTAGGATTTTCTCAGTAAGTGCAATTGAGAGCTTGGTTACCTCACTACGAATCGACTTGAGTGCTTCTTCTTTCTCTGCATTTATCTGCACTCTTGCCTTTTCCATTATCTTTTCAGACTCCTTTTTAGCGTTTTCTTTCGCTTCACTTATAATCAATTCTCTAAGGCTATCAGCTTCTTTTAAGAGAGCCTTCTGTTCTTTGCGAGTATCAGCTAATAATTTTTCTCCACTTTCTTTTACTTTAGTGAGTTCCTCATTAGCTGCTCTTGCCGACTTTAGTGATTCTTCAATAAAATCATTACGTTTCTCTACTGATTTTAATATTGGTGGGAAACCATATTTAACCAGTACGATAAGTACAATCCCAAAAGATATCGTCATCCAGAAGAGTAATCCTGGTTCTGGTGTCAATAACGACATACTATATTATTTTAAAGAATAAATCCACTAACTACAATTGCAAACAGTGCAACACCCTCTATAAGAGCAGCAGAAATAATCATTGTGGTTCTAATTTCTGAACCGGCTTCGGGTTGGCGAGCTATACCGTCGACAGCTGCTTTACCTATTTTACTAATTCCTAATGCAGCGCCAATAACTGCTACTG
>DATGMV010000300.1:0-3076 GCA_035307185.1 Fermentimonas sp.
CATTGATCTGCTACGGAGGCGTGGCCAACGAAACTACAAGGGATGTAAAACCTCATGGATCCCTGCATGGTAAATCAGTTAAATCACCTAAGATTTTCCTCGGATATTTTGATGATTGGAGAGTAGGACTTGAGACTTACGCAGATGCAAATTCCATAGTTACGCCTCCCCGTGAATGGGATCATTCTGTGCCATTTGGTTGGAATAGCTGGGGGGTCTTACAATTTGATTTAACTTATAATAAAGCATTACAAGTATCAGATTTTTTTAAGGACAATCTGCAGGATAATAATTTCTCGAATGCAGATGACCTTGTTTATGTAGGGCTTGATTCCGGGTGGAATAGTTTTTCGGAAGAAGAGCTGAAGGAGTATGCAGATCGTTGTGCTGCGAATGGACAAGTTGCAGGAATTTACTGGACACCTTTTACTGATTGGGGCAAAGATCCTGATCGGGTATTCCGTGCATCTCCAGAGTATAGATATAAAGATGTTTATCTATATGCAAATGGCAAACCGCAAGAACTCGACGGTGCATATGCGCTTGATCCTACTCATCCTGCAGTGAAAGCAGCAATAAAAGAGACATCAGAATTATTCCGACGTGCCGGTTTCAAGTATGTAAAGATGGATTTTATGACACACGGAGCCATGGAAGCTGATAGGTGGTATGACAAAAGTATCACTACCGGAATAGGGGGTTACAATTACGGTATGAAGCTTTTAGACAGGTACTTTTCCGATATGTATATTAATTTATCTATTTCACCCATTTTCCCGGCCCAATACGCTCAATCACGACGTATAGCATGCGATGCATGGAATAAGATAAAAGATACCGAATATACAATGAACGCCTTGTCATACGGCTGGTGGCAGGATCGGATCTACAGTTTCAATGATCCCGACCATGTAGTATTGAAAGATGCGGCTGAAGGAGAGAACAGGGCTCGGATAACCTCCGCCGTTATCACCGGGATGTTCATTCTCGGAGACGATTACAGTAAACATGGGGATAATGAGGCAATAGAGAAAACTTTAAAATATGCAACTCATCAACAAGTCAATTCTATGGCAAACGGACGTGCTTTCAGACCGGTTGAGGGTGACGGCGAACAATCCGAAACTGTTTTTTGTAGAATGAACGAAGATGGAACTTCCGATTTTGCATTCTTTAATTATTCCGGGGAGGATATGTTTCTGGATATTAGCCTTGAAAGGTTGGGATTATCTTCTAAAGACAGATATAATGCGAAGGAAGTGTGGAGTAATTTAGAAATACCAGTTCAGGAACAATTAAAAATGACGATACCAGCAAAAGATGTATTATTATTTAAATTTTATTTATCACCTGATTAAACCTAATAATTAATTATGAAGTGGGGACATTGATTGACATGACTATAGCAACATTTTCCCACATCGTTCTGGTGGCTATCTAATCCCATTCTTTGATTTCTCAAGTATGATTGTATATTTTAACGGCTTGCTTTTCGTATAGTGCCCTAACAGATAATGGAATTGTTGTCTTGAATTGATTAAATATTTATAAATGGTTGCCCAGGATGATCTCATAATGCAACATCGTATACAGCAAATAAACAATTGACAAATGAAAAAAACTTATTTATTACTCTCAGTTTTGATGGTTATCTCTGTTACTATAAACGGTAGCAACATTGAAGATAAACCTTTGTATAAAAATAAAAATGCTCCTATTGATCAGCGTGTAGAGGATCTATTAAGTCGTATGACTTTAGAGGAGAAGATATGGCAAATGCAAAACAAACCTGTTGAGGGACCTGACGAATTCGATAAAACATTCGAAGGAAGAAGTTATGGAACAACACATGAAATGGGAAACTCTGCACAATACTGTGCCGATATTTATTATGATCTTCAGGAATATATGCAGACCAGAACCCGTTTAGGTATCCCTATTCTTCCTGGAGCAGAAGGTATACAAGGTATTCTCCAGAATGGGAGCACACTTTTTCCTCATGCAATCGCACAAGGTAGTACTTTTAATCCTGCTTTAATTGAACGTATGACAAAAGCAGCTGGTGAAGAAGCTCATGTAATGGGCATTCGTCAGGTACTTTCTCCTGTTTTAGATATTACCAGAGAATTAAGATGGGGGCGTGTTGAAGAAACCTTCGGAGAAGACCCTTTCTTGATTGCTGAAATGGGAATTGGTTTTGTTAAAGGGTATCAAAGTCAGAATATTACTTGTATGCCAAAACATTTTGTGGCGCATGGAACTCCAGTTGGAGGATTGAATTGTGCACATGTGAGTGGAGGTGAAAGAGAATTGAGAAGTCTTTATTTATACCCTTTTCAAAAAGTAATACAAGCAACTAAGCCTTTGGCTGTAATGAGTGCTTATAGTGCTTATGATGGTGTTGCAACTTCCGGGTCGTCCTATTATATGACCGATATATTAAGAGGAGAACTTGGTTTTGATGGATATGTATATTCTGACTGGGGATCAGTAGATCGTCTTAAAACATTCCATTATTCAGTAGAAACGTCAGATGAAGCAGCACAGATGTCTGTAGAAGCTGGAGTAGATCTAAATGTGGATTGGACCTACACTCTTTTACCCCAATTGGTAGAGAGTGGAATTATGGATGTGAAATTTATCGATCAGGCTGTTAGACGCATTCTCACAGTCAAATTTAAGCTTGGGTTGTTTGATAACCCTTATGGTGAACCTGAAAGAGTGAAAGATGTTGTGAGAAATGCTTCAAAAGTGCTGTTAGCAAAAGAGATAGCTGATGAAAGT
Source organism: Fermentimonas sp. (assembly GCA_035307185.1). Taxonomy (GTDB): domain Bacteria; phylum Bacteroidota; class Bacteroidia; order Bacteroidales; family Dysgonomonadaceae; genus Proteiniphilum. Next base: position 2,785 of record DATGMV010000300.1, read on the forward strand.
GCCATTTTACTTAAAAACAAAAATAATATCTTACCATTAGATCTTAAAAAGTATAAACAAATAGCTGTACTTGGTCCAAACAGCAATCAGACAGTTTATGGTGATTATTCCTGGACTCAGAGAGATACTAAAGAAGGCGTAAACCTGCTACAAGGTTTACAGAATGTGATAGGTAATGAAGTATCTATTGTTAACACTGACGGTTGTGATTGGTGGAGCCAGAATACTGATGGGATTGCCGAGGCTGTAGAGCTGGCAAAACAGAGCGACATAGCGATAGTGGCAGTGGGTA
>DATGMV010000301.1:0-3813 GCA_035307185.1 Fermentimonas sp.
AAAAAACGCACTGAAAGGACTGAATGGTATTATTGCTGTTTAGGCTGCCACGAGGTTATTCAATAAGAAATAAAGTAATTCGACACCATTTTTCCCCAATAAAGGCTTGCGGGGTAAGTGTGTTAATGTTATAATTGCAAAAAAAAAGAGGCGATTTTGTTGGTAAAGCTTAGAATGGTTTTCACACTTACGCTATTGCTGCTGTTGATGGTCGTTACAGTTGTTTCAGCTTCTGAGGGTTATTGGTCAGATTTAGGAACTGTAGACCTAAAAGCTGGCTCTGGATGGAATGATACTGACATAAGATCTTACAAGATGACTAACTCTAATAAATGGGATGTATATGCGACGGCAAAAACAATGGTTACATGGCCTTCTGTTAGGCTGGTTAATTCAGATGGCATGATAAGGAGTGATTCGGTACAAGTAAAGAGTAAAGAGAAGGTATATACTGGTAGTGATAATACTGGTACTCCAGGATACATCTATTGGGCGCAAGCTAAGCCCGCATGGAACCAGCTTGGAACGGATAGCATAAGATTTCAAATCCGGGCGCGGTAACTAATTATTGCAGGAGCTAGGAGAGTGCCAATGATGATAAAACAAGAATTCCTGAGATATCTAAAATCTAAGTTTAATCTATTATTAGTTACGATTATGCTGCTACCCGTTGCAGGTAGCTATTACACTACTTACTTAGAAAAGAAGGAATGGAAAAGTCTCTTGCACTCTCCTGCTCCTGACCTGAATATAAGCCTAGTGAGAGATATAGTAAATGGATATTCAGGTGCCAAGTATTTTGAGAAATTTATCTTCTCGGGGGACTACTACATAATTTTTATTATCGTCATTTTAGCGGGTTTAGGCGTGCATATTGGCTCAACAATGTACAGGAATTTAGCTACAGGATTCGGCAACCAACTGATAATTCGGCTGAGTTTCAAAAAATATCTTGATAATTTATTAATAGCTCAGTCACTATATATAAGTGTTTTTATTTTAGCCTACTTGATATTTGTTGGGTCATTAAGTTGTATTATAAACGGCTATAGTTCGAGTAGGCTTTTATTCAACCTGCAACATATAGCTATTCACGTTCTTATTTTGGTTGTTTATGTAATCTTAGTTTTATTAATAACCTCACTGCTTACGGTTTATTTCCACAACAAGCATCTGCTTCAGCTGACACCTTTGATAGTATATTTCGTGCCACTTTTGCTGGCTTCAGCTTTGGGTAATGAGTTCATTTTTAAAATTATGGAGAATTTCGTAGCAGACAATTACCTTTTAGCCGTTTATTTTACGGATATACCTCAAGAAGGGATTTTTAACACCTTGTTATCTTACGGTTCATTACCTTTACTGTTGGTTATCATCTTTCAGTATCTTTATACTAAAAATATAACTTCCTTTGGACGTGATTATATAAAATGATTTTAGTTAAGAAAAGCAAGTTTATCTGGGTTGTATTTTATCTAACTTGGGTTGCCTATTTTCTGTTGAAGGATTTAAGAGCAGAGGAGTATAAGCTGGGTTATGATTTAATATATTCATTTGTTGAGAGTCCGCAAAAACTTTTATTTGTTAACACTATTTTCTTCTTGAATTATTTATACGTATGGAGAAGGTATTATCTATTTACTGAGGTTCTAGTAAGATGTAAAAGTCTATTACATATAGTTATCCTCAAAGAAGGGTTAAGTAGGAGTTTTACATACAGCGTTTTAACTTATTGTACAATAATATGCTTATCTAGTTTATTTAGGGTACAATGGGACTATACAGTCTTATTTAACTGCCTTAGGTTGATTATTTTTTGCATGTATATCTACTTGCTGTATGTTTTTCTTTACCTTGTTTTTACTAAACTTATCCTTGCTCTTGTATTAATTTTATTGGGCAATTTTATTGTTTTAGCTATGTATATAGTATTAATTTTTAACAGAGTAGATCTTACCATCTGGGTTAAGTATACTTACCATTTTTTTACTTTTAGTATTTTACTGTTGGCTACCCTTATTATATGGTTAACTAAGAAAAGAGATTACTTGTAATGAATAAAAAACAAATATTAAGCATCTTTACATTTTTTGTTATGCTGAACATGGTTGTTATGGCTAATTTTACTGAGGAATGGGGATATAGTGGGATAGAACAACTTGTAACTTCCTTTGATATTGAGGTACAAGAGTTTTCGCTTATGTTGATGCTGTTTAATCTCAGTATAGACATCATCTTTATCTATTTTATTTCCGTAAAAACATTATCAATATTTAACCTGGCGGATTATATTATATCGCGTAGCTCTTGGCGTAGGTTTTTAGGATTAGCTGTTAAGGAAATTAGTAAAACTAATATAGTAATAGTCAGCATTAAGTGTTGTGCCGATCTTATATTTGTTTTACCTAAAGATTACGTAAAGGTATTCTATTTAGCATTTTTATACGCTACGACGTTGTTTACATTGGGACTATTCTTCATCATCCTCATCAGATACAGAGTAAGTACCACGATCGCTCTTTTTATTACTATATCTTCTACGTTATTTCTAAAAGTTCTTTCTCATAAGGTAAGTTTTGCCTCGATCTTTGTGGTAGCCGCCCCTAATTATCTTAATGATTATCTGTTATTGAGTGGTGGTAAGATAATCAACATCATGCTACTATTATTTATTCTTTTTTGGAGAGGAAGCCAGGACCTTACAGCTCGCAAGGTTAATCTTATGTTTTAGCAACTGAACATTATTACATATTTGAGGGGGCTGAGATAAATGATTAGGTTAGAAAACGTATATAAAGAATTAAAGGGCAAAAGGGTTTTCCAGGACATCAATCTGACCTTCAATTCTGGCAAGGCTTATTTGTTGAAAGGACATAATGGCAGTGGAAAAACAATGCTGCTCAGGATGCTATGCGGTTTAATACAACCAACCAGGGGAATTGTTGTTGTTCCTAAAAATATGTACTTTGGAGTTATCATTGAGAATCCTGCTTTCTTAGAATCTGAGACTGCTCTCTATAATCTTAGATATTTAGCTAATATAAATAAAAGGATCTCTGACGACAGGATATATCATGCCTTGAAAATAGTGAACTTATACGATTATAGAAATGACAAAGTTAAGATGTTCTCTCTTGGGATGAAGCAGCGTCTGGCAATGTGTCAAGCAATAATGGAGGATCCTAATGTGCTGTTATTGGACGAGCCTTTCAACGCCTTGGACGAAGACAACTATAAGGTAGTTTGTGCTTTGCTGGCTCAGTATAAACGGCAGGGTAGATTAATCATTGTCGCCGCCCACAATATTCCTGAACAGGAAACGCTATTATTTGACCAAGTTATTACTATGAACGACGGAAAAGTATTAAGTATAGAAGGCTCCCAATCCCAGACCAATTTGCTCACAGTTCAATAGGACTGAATACGATTGCTTGCTGGACTTCGTGAGGGACAATTTTTTGTCATCCCAAGCAGCCGAATGAAAGAGGGTTATGGATTTGGAGGTAGAAACGGACCCTGGTATTGGACTGACCTGGTCTTGGTGGAATTGGGGAAGAAAACCTGTGCAAGCGCAGGTTTTTTTAGTTATATCACAGCGAGACGAGAATAGATTCGGTAGCGGTTGTTAAGTGTAAACTGGATTTGTCGGGAATTGCATCGTAGAATCCCCCTTGATTGCAAAGTAAATTTCCCTGTTTCTGCAATAAAAAGGAAGGCCATTGCAGCGGCCCCATAGAAACCTTACCCTTGAAAGCTCGAATTTCGAGGGGAGGTAATTAGGAGGATGCTGACAATGGCACAGGTTAATTGTAT
>DATGMV010000302.1:0-2073 GCA_035307185.1 Fermentimonas sp.
AAGTAAGAACCTTTTTTGAACTTAAATGTTATGATTAAACTTTATTTAAAAAATCACTAATATTTGAACAAAGATATATGAATATTTTAATCTCAGACATATTAGTCGTAAATATTTTTCGACTATGCTGAAACAAACAAATTTTAAAAGTTAAATAAAACATAAAAAGAGTTCTAAATGAAACAATAGGAGCAGAAAACTGTTCCTAAGGAGACTCATTCTAATAAATTAAAACATACAAATAGAATACATTAAAGGAGCAAATATGGCAAAGACAAATGCTAAAAAGAAAGAGGGATTGTCAAAGGATAAGCTTTTGGAGATGCATCGTATGATGCTTGATATCCGCAATTTTGACAATAAAGTAAATAGGCTAGTAAAAAGAGGTGTTGTGCCGGGAATGACACATTTTTCGGTGGGAGAGGAAGCTGCCAATGTTGGAGCAGTAGCTGCTTTAAACATAGGTTCGGACTTGATAACATCTAACCATCGTGGTCATGGTCAGAGTATTGCATTAGGCATAGATCTTAATGAGATGATGGCCGAAATTATGGGTAAAGCTACCGGAACTTGCAAAGGGAAAGGTGGTTCTATGCACATTGCCGATTTAGATGGAGGTAATCTTGGAGCTAATGGTATAGTTGGTGGTGGTATGGGAATGGCTATTGGTGCTGCTTTAACTCAGAAAATTAAAAATACAGGTAAAATTGTAGTTTGTTTTTTTGGAGATGGAGCGTGTAATGAAGGTACATTTCATGAAACATTGAATATGGCATCCATATGGAAACTTCCCGTAATCTTCTATTCAATTAATAATATGTATGGTATTAGTACGCCAATTAGCAGTGTTATAAACATTGATTATAACTACAAGCGTGCTGCCTCTTACGGAATACCGGGACATTTCATTGAAGACGGTAACGACTTGATGGCTGTTTACAATAAATTTGAAGAGCTTGTTAAATATGTACGTGAAGGTAACGGTCCGGTTTTAGTTGAATCAATTACATATCGTTTTCTTGGTCACTCTACTTCAGACCCTGGTAAATATCGAACAAAAGATGAGGTTGATGAGTGGAAGAAGAAAGATCCGATTCCTCGCTTCGAAAAGTATTTGTTAGACAATAAATTTGCAACTGAGAAAGATATTGAAGCTGTTGTAAAAGCATCAGAAGATGCAGTTGAAGAATCGGTTAAATTTGCGTTAAGTAGTCCCGAACCAACTTTAGAGTCGGCTTTCGAAGATATTTTTGCACCCTGATACTTTACTAAGTGAATTTAATTAGAAATAAAAACAGCTCAGAATTATATAAATGGAAAAAGAAACAAAATTAATGTCTGTGCGCGACGCAATTATAATGGCAATGTCTGAAGAGATGCGTCGCGATGAAAATGTTTTCCTGATGGGAGAAGACGTTGGAATTTTTGGTGGCGATTTTGGCACATCAGTAGGAATGCTTGAGGAATTTGGTAAAGAAAGAGTACGCGATACACCTATTTCAGAGAATGCTATTTCGGGTGCTGCGATTGGAGCTGCAATGACCGGATTAAGGCCTATTGTAGATGTTACCTTTATGGATTTCATCGTTTATATGATGGATAATATTGTTAATCAGGCTGCCAAAACAAGATACATGTATGGTGGTAAAGGTCAGATACCTGTTGTATTTCGTGCTGCTGCCGGAGGTGGAGTAGGTTCTGCAGCTCAGCATTCACAATCGCTGGAAGCCTGGTTTACTCATATTCCCGGACTGAAAGTTATAGCTCCTGGTACACCTGCCGATGTGAAAGGTTTGCTTAAATCTGCAATTCGTGATAATAACCCAATCATTTTTCTTGAGTATAAAGCTCAATATAATATGAAAGGTGAGGTGCCTATCGATCCTGATTTTGTTCTTCCTATTGGTAAAGCAGATGTTAAAAGAGAAGGGAAAGACGTTACAGTAGTAACTTATGGACGAATGCTTGAAAGAGTAATGCAAGCAGCTAAAGAAGTTCATGAAGCTGAAGGAGTGGATGTAGAAGTTGTTGATCTAATGACTCTAACACCTTTAGATAAAGATACTGTGATAC
>DATGMV010000303.1:0-2202 GCA_035307185.1 Fermentimonas sp.
ATACGTTGCTCACCTGTTTATCTTTCTCGTAAAGCTTGGCAATATTGTCTTTCAGCAAACTATATTTGAATTCTGCATTATTATTTATCTCCTTGTGCAATCCTTCTAAATAAGTGGCAGCTTCCTTCTCTTTTCCGGGTAAAAAGCGCCCCATTAAGTAATTATAAGGATTTGGATTATCGTTATATATAAAAACCATGGGTAATGTAGATTTTGAAAGATGCCCTGTGTTAAAATCTTTTATAACGCCCACTATTTCGTATGGTGGATTAAGATTCATATCAAGGTTTGTTCGCGAAGATATCCACAACCTTGTTTGAAATTGCAGGTAGTCTGTGCGCAAATCTTTAATATTAAACATTTTCATGACAGATTCATTAACAATGCATTTATATTGATCAAAAACATCGGTAGAGTCCCAAAGGCGTCCCTCCACAAGCTGAAAATCAAACATATTCATAATGGGTTTATCGATATACTCTACAGCCACCGGTAAATAATCTTCTTTACCCGCCAGACTCATCTGCTGAATAGCCTCAGACTTATATAGAGGCTCCCCTTGAGCCCATTCAGTGAAGAGTGTAGACTCATCCATTTTCTGTTTTACTAGCTGTTGGTTTTTTCTTAATTTATCTGCATGTTCACCCATCATCTCAGGTGATGAATAGTCTAGCACGGGTATACTCATCAGAGTGCACATCATTACGTTTTCGGTATTATACCCCAAATCAGCATCAAGCATAAACTTTAACTGTTTTACAAAAAACATAGATATGACCAATAGTCCAAAAGTTATAATATATTGGAGAAGTAAGAATGTTTTGCGTGACCCAGTTGATATTACTCTGGTATCAATTGATTTTAAAGATGGATAAATTGATGTTATTAAGGGCAAGAGCAAGATAATAGCTCCCGATATAAAGATATTGAACCAAATATTGTTTATTATCTTGAATCCCAGATTGATGCTCGTTAATACTTCAAAAAGCTCAATAAACCACCAGCTGAAAAACAGAGCTACCATTGTCATTATCAGATTCTCAATATAAATATATATGAATATATGAAAAGAGCCGGCACCATATATTTTATGAACTCCCAACTCACGGCTTCGTTTCATGGCTACCACCTGATAGATATTGATAAAGTTAAAAACTCCAACCATTAAAAGAAATACTGCTACAATAGACAACACCCTCAGGCTTCGCAAATCACTTCTTATAAATACCGGATTTTCATATTTATAAAGGATATGTGTTTGGTTAGAATAAAAATCATCGAATGGGAAAAGCTGAAATCTACCTTGTTCATTATATGCCCTAACATGTGTAAACTCACTATTCTTTTGGTTTATACGCTCAGCAGAAGCCTTATCACGCAACAAAACAAACGCTTGCCCAGAGCGATACCAATTGTTCTTTAGTTCGATATTAACAAGCAAATCGAAATTAAACGATGTCTTGGTGTCAGGTTCATCTATTACTCCAATAATTTGTAGAGGCTCTCTCTGAGTAAATGTAATTACCTTCCCAATAGGGTTGTCGTTACCGAATATCTTTTCTGCCAGTTCTTTTTTAATTACAACATCATTGGGATTCTTAAACTCGGCTGTTCCCAATATAACAGGGTAGGGTAATATCTTGATAAAATTAGTGTCCGCCACTATAGTATTTACGATGAAAGTGTTCTCTTCTATTGCAATACTAGTGTCTTCTAAGTCCATGATGTGCGAAACTCTTTCAATCGCAGGATCTTCCATAATTTCCTTATAGTTGAATGTGTTTCCAACATGCTCAATTTCGGCAAACAGAGGTTGATTGCTTTGAAATTCAATTGAGGAGATGAAAGTTCTGTCAATGTCTTTAGCGAAATGATTCACAGTGGTTTCCTGATGCACATAACGGGCAATAATAATGCATGCCAAGCTGATTGCCAATCCTAGTATATTGACAAATGTATATAGTCGGAACCTATTTAATGATCGGAGAGAAGATTTAAGAAGTTTCATTTTATTCTTTCAATAGATTATTAAATTGATCATACAACTTTTCTTTATCACTCGGTCTAAAAGCATTACTTTCAACAATATCTCCTTCTTTATTAATAATCATATAAGAAGGTAAACGATTATTAAATCCATTTTTTACAAGATCTCTTATTAATGATTCATTAGCACGTAAATGGTAGCCTGTCAGATTATTG
>DATGMV010000304.1:0-4130 GCA_035307185.1 Fermentimonas sp.
AAAACGGTTTTGCATTTGATTCTATGAGTAGCAGCAGCAAAATAGTAAATGCCAACCGCCTACAGATTGGGATGCTGGCCTATAATATTTTTAACTGGTTAAGACGGCTTACATTGCCGGATAAGATGCGCAAGTACCAAATAGAAACCATAAGGCTTAAGCTCATTAAGATCGCATCAAGGATAGTGCGCGGTGGCCGTTACTTAACCTTTAAGCTTTGTAGCAGTTGCCCATATAAAAAAGATTTTTATCAAATCCTGCAAAATATAAGTGGACTCAGGATACAACTGGAATAACAATTTGATGTTCTTTGGCAAGTTCATAAAAACGATTAAATATCTTTACGTGATGGGTGTGCCTATTTTTAAACCAATCTCGTATAAAAATTCGTATTTATGAACTGCTGGTTAAAAACTAACAATTATGGCAGCGAATTATTCTGCCATGAATAATTCAGGTTATATTTGGTAATTTCTTTAAATCAAAAGGGGGCAGTTACATGAAAAGAATCGAGAACCATAAGTACAGTATTTATGAGGCGTTTATGGAGTGTTTTTATATAGTCCCAGACTATCAAAGAGAATATGTTTGGACTGAAAAAGAAGTTTACCAACTTCTTGAAGATATTAATAGCGAAATGGATGGATCTGCAAATGAATATTTTATTGGGACAATTCTAGTATCTCCAACAGATACTAAAAACCATTTTGAAGTCATAGATGGACAACAAAGACTAACAACATTTTTTTTAATGTTATGTGCTTTGAAGAATATGTTTAAGGATAACCAAGATAATTATCAACTAATCAGTGGGCTTATATCAACGAGTTATCCTACCAGAGAGGGAAAGGTGGTAACTGCACTTAAACTGGACCCAAGATATGAAAATGCAAGTGAACTTATGAAAAGAATAGTAGAAATAAATGCAGATCCTATTACTACAAAAAATGAAATTCAGGCATCAGGTATCACATCATTTGGTTCGCTTGAAAACATAATAAATGCCTATGATGTCATCTATCGGTATCTTAAAGATAACTATCTTGAAAATGGTAGTTTGGCTAAATATTGGGGATATCTTACAAACGATGTTGTATTCATTCAAATTTCAACCGATGTTGGCAGTGCTTTAAAGATATTTGAAACAATCAATGAGCGAGGAATTGGATTGAATCCTATGGATTTGCTTAAGAACCTATTATTTACTCAGGTTAAGAAAGATGATTTCAACAAGCTTAAAAACGAATGGAAAAAAATAACGGCTCCTTTAGAGAAACATAAAGAGAAACCGCTTAGATTTTTAAGATACTTCTTGATGGCAAATTATAAGATTGAGAATAACCGGAATGACTATATCATTAGAGAAGATGAAATTTATGATTGGTTCACAAATAAAGAAAATGCGGAAATGTGCAATTACCAAAACAAACCGTTTGATTTCGTGCACAGCATAATTCTGGATGTTGAAAAGTATGTTGATTTTTTAAATGGTCGAGGAAATGATGGACTACATAATCTTAAGATGGATAACTTAAAGAAAATGTGTGGTGGGGCTTTTAGTTTGCACTATATATTATTACTTGCTGCAAGTAAATTTCCTAAGTATCTATTTGATCATTTCCTGGTTCAACTTGAGAGTTTTCTTTTTTACTATATTTACTCAAAAACACCTACAAAAGAGTTAGAGAGGAACTTTTCCAGATGGGCTGATGAACTACGAGATATTTCAAAAACAACGAATAGAGAACAACAAATTTCGAAGTACAACAATTTCTTGAAAACAAGATTTTTAAGTAGTATAGAATCTAAAGAATATGAAATGGCTGATGCGATGAGACGATACACATCAAATTCAATGCAAAAGTATCGTACAAGATATATGCTGGCAAAAATCACTCAATATGTAGACATGGCATATAAGGGTATCAAACAGCCTGGCTCAATATCTGAGTATACCTCTTTAGAGATAGAACATATTTTACCGAATACACCAAGTCCAGAATTACTTTCTGATTTCATATCAAACAATCCTGGGCTAAGTTATGATGATTACAAAATTAAACTAGGGAACCTTACCATGCTTGAGAAACCCATTAACATTGTAGCGAGTAATGACTTCTTTAGTGCTAAAAGTGAAGAGTACAAAAAAAGTAAGTGCTATTTAACAAGCAGCATTGTTCAATTAAATTCTGTTGGCAACAACTCATCGATTAATAGAATCAATTCAAAGCTTAAAGCCTTCTCAGAGTGGACAGCTGTATCAATAGATGAAAGACAGGAGCTTCTATCAAACCTGTCAAAGGATATTTGGAGGATACAAGAATACAATGATTAGGGGGAGATTAAATAATGAGTACGAACATTTCAACAAATGTTGCATCGCATAAAGCGCTTGATGAACTAAAAAATAGAGGTTTTGATCATTTTACGCTCAGACCCTGGAATTATCATAAACCTGAGAATACCCTGTGGTGGTTGGTTCCATCGAAGGAGTGGCCTTCCTATAAATATGGGAAGATTGCAATATATAAACCTAAGAATTCTGAAGAGTTTAGAGTTGGTTTTCACTTAGAGAAAGGCATATCTAGTAAAGCTGGACAGATGCTCCCGCAAAGAACCGCAGAGAAACTTTGTATAAAATCTGATTGGGTGTGGCATAAATTAGTCGAAGACATAAAGAGTGGGAAATTTGAAGAAATACTTCAAGAAATATCAAATTCAATAAATTCCCCAATCAAGCTGTATATACAAGCGTCTGCTATTAAGGACAAGGAATCTTCTGTTGAGAATTTTGAAGGGCTAGAATTGAATAATATAATCGAATTTATCTATGATGGTAGTGTCGTTAAGTGTGTTAAAGCCAATGTAAAAGGTGAATTTAGAAAGTATGATTATATTGATACCATAGAAGGGTTTATTGAAATATTTGAAGCAAAAGATATGGAGTGGTTCTGGATTGATTTTTTTGCGGTAGTAGAAATACCTAATTCAGATTGGCATCAAATTGAAACTATTGTGCCCTCATTTATAGAGCATTATAGGGGAATTTTTTAGTGCGTTCAAGAAGTTTTCTAGTTGAGTGTGGAGATGTTTCCGCAGTACAATCAGAAACTTGAAAGAGGTGATATTGTTGCAACTTGCTGATATTCTTCAATTAAAGGGATTTCATCATAAAAAAATTAAAGTGATCAGGCATACGACTAATAGAAAAGAAATAAAAGCCCTTGTTGACTCAGGCGCATTCGAGTTATATCAATCCTACCAGAAGACAGATGTCTTTAAGGATGCTGAATATATTATTTCATTTAGCGCTACAGAGGGAAGAAAAGCGGTACTACAAGGTGTCTATAAAGTTTATAAAGTGCAACTGGTTAAGACTCTTCCAGATATACTTCACCCTATTATTGGGTTAGAAAATTGGGGGCCAGGACCGTACTTTCACTATGATCTAATTAGGGATCATTCTTTAGATGATTTAGAAGAGAGATTGATTATTGATTGGGGAGGGTCTACGGTATCGTGGTGCCAGAAAAAACTTGATAAAGACATCATTGAAATATTACCTAAAGGGTATGCAAAAACTTTTCTAGGCTATGAAAATGTACTTCTTGATTTTGAAGAATTAGAAAAGATTGTTAGGCATCCAGACGTGAACAAACAGTGGAAAATGATGCTCTCGAATGTGTATGGGGTGTATTTAATACTGGACACAATTACTGGTCAGCAATATATTGGATCCGCTTATGGTAAAGACGGTTTATGGGGCAGATGGAGTAATTATATTCACACAAAGCATGGTGGAAATAAAATCCTAATTGAACTGCTAAAGGAAAGTCCATCAAGGTATAAGAAATTCAGATTTAGTATATTGAACGTTGTTCCCAACTCATCTTTGAGGGAAGAAGTAATACATCTTGAGCAGATAACCAAGGAAAAGCTGGGAACTAGAGCGTTTGGATTAAATTCGAATTAGGATAGAGGGGTGAGACGGTGACAGGGAAGTGGAAGGATATAAACCGAGAACATGTGATAAAAGCAATCCAAAAATATGATGAAGAAGGTATTGAGTCATACTCTAGGAACACTTTTCTTGTATATAACAATAAGAAATATCCAGCCAAACATATACG
>DATGMV010000305.1:0-11512 GCA_035307185.1 Fermentimonas sp.
GATTCCAAGAGATGAGTAAAGCGAAGGACTAAAACGTTCGATAATCATCTCTACAAGTTGAACCATTGCTGCAATAACTGCAATAAAGATTAGAAGACTAAATACACTTAAATCTACATTTGCAAATTGTGGTCCTATCCACGATAGAGCACCAGATTTTAATACATAGTTTTCAAGTAAATAGTTAACAGGAACAGTAATAACAAGTACCAATGTAACTGCTATACCTAAACCAAGAGCTGTTTTTACGTTTTTCGATACTGCCAGAAATGAACACATTCCGAGGAAGTATGCGAATATCATGTTATCGACAAATATCGATCTTACAATCAAGCTAATTGCATCCATATATATATCTGTTTATTTACTGTTAATTAATTAGTTTCCTCTTGCAGATCTTTGTTCTTAAATCTATGAAACCAGATAACACATGCAACTATCAATATTGCCATTGGGGCAAGCATCATCAGTCCATTGTTTTGATATCCTGCGTCGTAAAACGATTGAGGAATAACTTGATATCCCATTAACTCTCCAGAACCTAATAGCTCTCTAAAAAAACCTGTTACAACAAGTATCCATCCGTAACCTAAACCATTACCTATGCCATCAAGGAATGAAGGCCATGGACCATTACCAAGAGCAAAAGCTTCAAGACGACCCATAATAATACAATTAGTTACGATCAATCCTACAAACACCGATAACTGTTTATTAACATCGTATGCAAAAGCTTTTAAGACTTCACTAACTATAGTTACCAAAGATGCTACAACTACAAGCTGAACTATAATTCGAATACGATTAGGTATTGTTTTACGCATTAGTGAAATAATAACGTTAGCAAAGGCAAGTACGAGTGTAACTGATACAGCCATAACTATTGAAGGTTCGAGCTTTGAAGTAACAGCAAGGGCTGAACAAATACCAAGGACCTGTACAAGTACAGGATTATTTTTATTTAGCGGTCCTAATAATGCCGCTTTTGTTTTACCGGATAATAGTGACATATCTTAACTATTCAATTTCATCAAAAAACTTTCATATTTACTAACGCTATTCAGTAGCATCTTGTCTACACCCTGACTGGTTATTGTTCCGCCAGAGATTCCATCTACAAAGTCGCGACGTGAGTCTGTTTGACCGGGCTTAACTATGGCAACTGAGCGGAAAGATCCACTTTTAATAAGCTCTTTTCCTTCAAATTGGAGTCCAAAAGATCTTGTAGAAATCTCAGCACCAAGTCCAGGAGTTTCTCCGGCATGACCAAAGTCTGCACCATAGATAGTGCTACCATCTTCTTCTAATGCCAAATATCCCCAAATACTACCCCATAGTCCGGTACCAGTCATAGGAATGATATACACCTTTTTGCCTTCAATAGTAACTTCATAAACAGGAAGTCCCTTTGCATCTTGATCGCTCAATTCAGTAGAGAAGGCAGGATCATCTGGTGATGTACCCTCTGTTCCTTCTATCTTTTCCCCTTCGGTAGAAATAAGATATGCATCAGTAATAAGATCATTGTATCTTATCGCTGCTTCTTTAGAATCAGCATCAATATTAAGTGAGCGTAGCAATTGCTGCATCTTATCAATGTTTTCATTAGCAGTCTGTTTGTCAAGTAGCGACTGATGTGTAAACGACAGTCCCAGTGCCACAAGTATCACCATTATAGCTGCATATATAATTGTATAACTATTACTTTCTCTGTTCATATCTCTACTTATTTATTATTAGTAATAGTTGCGGTAGCAGTTGCACGTTTTAAACGACGCTTGATATTTGCATCCACAACATAGAAATCAATAAGCGGTGCGAACGCGTTCATAAACAGAATCGCAAGCATCATACCTTCGGGATAACCAGGATTAAAGACTCTAATTGTTACAGCCATGAGACCGATTAAGAATCCATAAATCCATTTACCTTTTTCAGTTCGTGCCGAAGTTACTGGATCAGTTGCCATAAATACTGCACCAAAAGCAAATCCTCCTAAAATAAGGTGGTACAGAGGAGGCATTTCCATTATTGCATTTTGTGCAAATACATTTATAATTAACACAGTAAATATTCCTCCAAGGAATACAGAGAGCATTGTTTTCCAACTTCCTACTCCTGTAATAATAAGAACTATTGCACCAAGAAGAATCGCAAAAGTAGACACTTCACCTATTGATCCTGGTATAAAACCAAAGAACATATCACTAAGTGATAGTGGCTGTCCTGTAATGCCTGTAAATGTAACGTCACTAAAGCTTGTAGCTTCAGTAACACCAATCTGTCCAAGAGGTGTTGCTCCAGAATAACCATCAACAATTTGACCCCCACCTAAACCGAATGTATCATTTGTTCGAACCCAAACCTGATCTCCTGACATCTTCGTAGGATATGAGAAAAACAAAAATGCACGTGCAACCAAAGCTACATTAAATACATTATAGCCTGTACCACCAAACACTTCTTTTGCGAAGATTACGGAAAAAGCAGTTGCTACAGCAATCATCCACAACGGTGTATCGATTGGCAAGATCATAGGAATCAATATCCCTGATACAAGAAACCCTTCTGCCACTTCAACTTTTTTAACCTGTGCAATTGCAAACTCAATACCAAGTCCTACTACATATGATACAATAATCTGTGGAAGCATAGCAAGCAATCCATATATAAATTTGGCAGATATACCTACTTCCTGACCAACTGCCATATAGTGTTGAAGTCCCACATTATACATACCCACAAGTAGCGCAGGCAATAATGCTATGACTACTATGATCATTGTACGTTTAGAGTCACGTGCATCATGTATATGCACACCTGATCTCGAAGTAGTGTTGGGAACAAATAGAAATGTCTCAAAAGCATCATATGTAGAATAAAGCCAGTGAAATCTTCCCCCTTCTTCGAAATTAGGTTTTATCTTATCAAGATAATTTCTTAACGCTTTCAAAGTTATATTATTTAAATGTTATTATTCTAATACCTATCTATCACCTACTCCATCTCCTTGCGCAACAAATCCAATCCAGTTCTGATGATACGCTGTATCTCCAGTTTAGATGTATCCACAAATTCGCAAAGCGCAAAATCTTCCGGTGCAACCTCATATATACCAAGCTGTTCCATTTTGTCAATATTAAAAGCTAAGGTAGCTTTAATCAGTTGTTCGGGGAAGATATCCATAGGAAAAACCTTTTCATATTCATTAGACACAATAATTGCCCTTGGACCTCCAAGAACACGAGCGTCAAGTCTATATTTTTTATTATATGTTAGATATGTATTTCCGGAACTGTATCTTTTTGGAGATAATGATGCCCATCCCACAAGCTCATGCACATCATCCCCTTCAGGAATAACTGTAACTTGCGAATCAAAAGCTCGTAGTACACCATTTCTCCCTATTTTTCTACCGGTAAGTGGGTTACCACTAATATATCTTAATGAAATACCTTCTGTTACATTATTTTCGAATATCGAAGTGAGCTCAGTACCAATAAGCATCTTATAAAAGCCCTTATCCTTAACTTCTGAACCTGTTAGTGCTACAACACGTGTAAGATCGATAATACCTTTATTAAAAAATCGACCTATTAAAGCTACGTCAATGGCACTCAATGTCCAAACTACTTCGCCTCTGTTAACAGGCTTAATATGATTAATATGAATGCCCACGTTTCCTGCAGGGTGAGGACCTTCGAATTCTGTTATAACAACATTTTTAGCTTCTCTTAAACCCTTATTTTGGGTTTTGGGGCTAATAGATAGAAAAACTTTACCTTCTGTTAATTTGGCTAAAGCATCAAATCCACTCTGTAGATCTTTCTCTTGTCCTTCAAGAATAAAATCATATGATGGTGCCAATGGAGATGAATCAAAACCGGTAACAAATATATCTCTCGGTTTCTTGTTGGGAGCAGCCACCACATCATATGGTCTCTGATGGATAAAACACCACAAACCTGCCTTAAGAATTGAACTTTTAACTTCATCGGCAGAAAGAGTTGCTACATTTTTCACTCCAAAGTCCACATATTCAATTTCGCTGTCTGCCTTAATCTCAAAATTAAGTATTCTCCTTTTTTCACCACGTTCAATTGCAGATACAACACCACTAACGGGTGAAGTAATAAGCAATTCTTCATGATCTTTAGCAAAGAACAGCGCTTCTCCGGCTTTAACTCTATCACCCACTTTTACAAGGGGCTTAGGTGTAATACCATGAAAATCTTCGGGACAAATTCTTACAAATTCACTCGTCACACCACCTCTTAAAACTTCTTCGGAAGCTCCAAGTAGCGGAATCTGCAAGCCTTTTTTTATTTTTATCAGATTTGCCATATAGTTTTAATAAATTACCTGATTGTAATCTTTTTTGATTATCCAGTTTTTAATCAACTGATTATAAATAAGCTGCGAAATAATTTTAGTATATTATACTTTTTGAAAGCGCAAATATACATTATTTATAACTTATAAAACAGAAAAAGAGGATAAATTAGTGAAATATTTCATTAATCCAATTCTATGAAATAGTTATTATTCGTGTAGGAACCACTCAAAATTAATTTTCTGTTATTCCTGCAATCTCTGGATCAATCATGATTCTTCCGCAATATTCACACACAATAATTTTCTTTCTGAGTTTAATATCCATTTGTTTCTGGGGAGGAATCTTATTAAAACAACCACCGCAAGCACCACGTTGAATAGGCACAACACCTAATCCATTACGAGCATTCTTACGTATTCGTTTAAAAGCCGTCAATAGTCGGGGTTCAATTGTGGTTTCTGTTTTCTTCGCCTTTTCTCTAATTTTCTCTTCTTTAGCTTTAGTTTCAGAAACGATATCATCAAGTTCTTTTTTCTTATGATCCAAATCAGACGCTTTATCTTTCAAAAGTTCGTTTGCATCTTTAATTTGTCCATTCAATAATGTAATTTGCTCACCAAACTCACGAATATGCTTTTCAGAAAGGGCAATCTCAAGTGTTTCAAACTCAATCTCTTTAGAAAGATGATCATACTCCTTACTATTTCTCACATTGTCAAGTTGAGTATTATATCTCTCTATTTTAGCTTTACTGGTTTCAATTTTACCTTTTTGAAGCTTAGTGTTTTCCTCAAGCTGTTTAACTTCGAGTTCAAAATTGTTTATTCTTGTGCCCAATCCGGCGATCTCATCATCAAGGTCGGCAACCTCAAGCGGGAGCTCACCTCTAAGGGTTTTAATTCTATCAATTTCAGATAAAAATGATTGCAGTTTATACAACGATTGCAATTTATCCTCAACAGACACTTCCTGTTCTGCTTTTTCTTTCTTTGTAGCCATAATTATAGTGTATAAAATAATTAATAATTTCTATTCAATAAAAAATGCAGTAATTATACGATACTAAAGCCAGATCGTTATATTACCACATTTCACTGTAAGAGCGGGACCAAGTCTAACCACCATTTTACAGATACTTAACGGGGTTCGAATCGAACGCCGATTTATGTAACGCAAAGGTAGGAAATTTTTCTGAAATGATTTCATAAAATATTTCTTTAGTGCAAATTTCTGATTCATAATGTCCTACTACAGCCAGAAGTATCTTATCTTCTACGTCGTAATAATCATTGTATTTGGCTTCTCCCGTTACAAATGCATCGGCACCATAAGTAATAGCTTTAGAAAACAGAAAAGATCCTGAACCACCGCACACAGCTACGTCTCGAATCTCCTTACCCTGAATTTTAGAATGACTTATAGTGGGTAAATTAAAAATATCTTTCAATAAATACAAAAACTCTTGTTCAGGCATAGGTTCAGGCAGTACACCTACTATACCACTCCCGTGTCTGGGCCAATCATTATCGATTCTGTAAAGATCATAAACCGGTTCCTCATAGGGATGTACAGCAAGCAAAGCGCGCAACACTTCATCTTTCCTCATCAGTGGTACCACAGTCTCAATTCTCACTTCTTTCTCGTAATGAAGAACATCTTTTTCACCTACATACGGATTAGTATTGTTTCCAGCTCTAAATGTACCCTCGCCCAAAATATTATAACTGCAGCTATCATAGTTCCCAATATGACCTGCACCTGCATTAAACATAGCATTTCTCACACTTTCTGCATGATTCTCAGGCACTGTTGTAACAAACTTCAACAGTGAGTCGTTCATTGGTTGGAGTATCTTAACATTCTCCAATTCAAGTATTTCTGCTAATTTAAAATTTACACCTCCTTGAGCATTATCTAAATTCGTATGAGCTGCGTAGATAACTATATCATTTTTAATAGCCTTAATAATACAACGTTCCACATAACTTTTACCAGTTAGAGATTTAAATGGTTTAAATGCTATTGGGTGGTGCGAAATTATCAAATTACAACCAAGTGAAATTGCTTCATCAACAACATCTTCTGTAACATCTATTGCTAATAAAGCGCCGGTGGCCTCTCTATTAATATCACCCACTTGTATGCCACTATTATCATAATTTTCCTGTAGAGAAACTGGAGCAAGTTGTTCAATAGTCTGAATTAAGTCTTTTATTCGCATAACAATCAATTTCCACAAATATAACCGATTTTTTGTATATCTGCACTCACCAATCAATTATACTTTTAGCATTTTATCAATTCACAAAATATGAAGAAACTGATTTCAACCTTTGTAATATTATCATTGGCATTACCACTTTTATTGGCACAACGTAACAAAGAAACAATAACTAAAAATATATTCAAAAATACGCCAATCCTATTCAATCCAACAGAATACCCAAACAGCGTTGTTGAAAAAAGAAAATAATATATATCTCGGAAATGGTAGAATTGCACTGACCAAAATCAACATACCTAATTTTTCTAATTACACTAAGGCGAAAATTACCAGCCAACAGTTGAATTGATGAGATTTATGACCCCTTTTGGTGTAGGTCACTATAGTAGCAATAACGACTCTGTTTCATCTCGTCGTCGCCCTGTTTATGTTGATGGTTGGGCAGAAGAAGTAGTCTGGTCACAAGATATTACAGATATCATCTCTCTTTTAAAAGATGAAGCATACATTGGAATATTCATAGATACATGGACTCCCGAAGGCTACATTGTTGATGTAGAACTCCTGTTCACAGAAAGTGCTTTACTTTGCGACCCTTTTCAGGATACATATGTAGAACCTCTGATAAATACAAATTATTATATTGGTCAGCGACATCCCGATATTTTTTCACGACGCAATGTAGATATTCCATTTACAATACCTGAAGATGCAAAAAATGTAAGATTAAAATACATTGCCACTGGGCACGGTGGTCACTCAGGAGGTGATGAATTTCATCCACAAAAAAATATTTTACTTATAGATGGAGAGAAGATACTTAACTTTACACCTTGGAGAACAGATTGTGCTTCATTCCGCCGTTTCAACCCCACTTCAGGAGTTTGGTTACGCAAAAGGCCAATTTCATTCATTGGGCGCGGTGGAAAAAGAGAAGTAAAAGAAATTGAGGAACCTTTAGCGTCTTCAGATCTATCTCGAAGTAACTGGTGTCCTGGCAGCGATGTAACACCCGAAGAGATTAATCTTCAGGGAATAAACCCCGGCACACACACTAACAATTAGCATTCCTGAGTCAACTTCAGTTTCCAACAACAAGCTAAACCATTGGTTAGTTTCTGCATATCTTGTTTGGGAAACTAAATAATATCAATCATTATCCTTCAAGATAAGTCGTAGTGAATTATTTTTGGTTACGTAATTCCAAGCCCAATTAATAAAAATTACAATCTTATTACGTACACTCAATATTAGCATGAGATGCAAAAACATCCATATGAGCCATGCAAAATATCCTTTAAATTTTATAAATGGGAGGTCCACAACAGCTTTGTTCCTCCCTATGGTAGCCATAGTTCCTAAATTTTTATATTCATATGACTTTAAATTATTCTCAATTTCAATATTATCTTTAGCTGATTCCATTAATTGAATGTTACGAGCCAAATTCTTTCCCTGCCCAATTGCTACATTAGCAAGTTGAGGATGACCTTTCGGATACTTATCAGTCTCCATGTAAGCAACATCACCAATCGCAAAAACATTTGAAGTACCTTTTACTCTGTTAACTCTATCTACTTTGATCCTACCATTTCGTAATACTGAATCTTCCGGTATGCCACCAATAGCGTTACCAATAACTCCAGCAGACCAAATAACGTTTTTTGTATGTATAGTTTCACCATTATTAAGCGTTACCACCTCACCATCATAATCTTTCACAAAAGTTCCGGTCTTAACAATTACACCCATTTTTTGCAACTGCTGTTTTGAGTATTTCTGAGCAAATGAACTCATGTTAGCCAAAGTATTCTCTCCTCCTTCGAGAAGGTAAACGTTAACTTTTTCTTTATTGATATTAGGATAATCCTTAGGCAAAATAACTCTCGTCATCTCGGCAAAAGCACCTGCTAACTCCACCCCGGTTGCTCCACCTCCAACTATAACAATATTATATAATCCTTCTTTATCTTTAGCATATAAGAGCTCCTCAAAATTGTGAAGAATCTCATTTCTCACATTTATTGACTGATAAGTCGATTTTAGCCCCAATACATTATCTTCAATCCCCTTATTTCCGTAAAAATTGGTACTGGTACCCGTTGAGATTACAAGATAATCATAATTAAATTTTCCAATAGATGTATCTATATAATTTTCATCTTTATTTACGATTAACACTGTTGCTAAACGAATACGAACATCTCTCCTCTTTTGAAATATTTTTCTTATCGGGAATGAAACTGTTGAAGGTTCAATTTGAGATGCTGCAACCTGATAAAATAATGGAGGAAATTGATGATGATTTACTTTATCTATAACAATAATATCAAACTGATCTTTCTTTAAATGATTAACAAACTGCAGTCCTCCAAATCCACAGCCTACAACAACAATCTTCTTCTTCATAAACTCATTAATAACTAAAAACCTAATTATGTTTCATTTTTACAATGATATAAACAATTGTATCAGATTAAAGTTGAATACTAAATGGAAAGTACAAAGGTTATTAAGGGAGCGAAGAGTATAAAAAGCAAAAAGCGCTACGAATCACTCGCGGCGCTTTTTTAATGTTTAACATTTTAAAAATCACAGCTTCACTGCAGATACATCATCGACTGAGCTTTTAGATCTCCGTCATTTAAAGACGCTGCACCCACAGTGTTTATCATAGAGATCAAGCTTCTTTTTTATCGCTCGATTCAGTCTCTTTCTTACTTTCCTGTGCTTCTTTAGTCTCTGCTTCCTTGACTTCAGCAGCTTTTTCTACTTTTTCTTCTGCTTTAGCTTTTGACTCCTTTACTTCAGTAGTTTTCTTCACCTCTTTGGCCTCTTTTACTTTTGAATCACTTTTAGTTTTTGAAGTTTCTTGTTTTGCAGATTTTGTTTCAGTAGCTTTAGTTTCTGTTGTTACAGTCTCTGCAGTTGCAGATGAACCACTTCCACCTCTTCTTCTTGAACGGCGTGTTTTAGCTTTTTTAGTGGTACTGTCGCTCAACATATTTTCGTTGAAATCCACTAATTCAATAAAACACATTGAAGCATTATCGCCTAAACGGGTACCAGTCTTGATTATACGTGTATATCCACCGGGACGATCACCAACTTTTTGTGAAACTGTTTGAAACAGTTCCGTTACAGCATATTTATTATTAAGTTTACTGAAAGCATTACGTCTGGCACTTGTTGTATCCTCTTTACTTACCGTAATAATTGGTTCCACAAATTTTCTTAACTCTTTTGCTTTTGGAACAGTAGTAAATATGCGTTTGTGCATAATGAGCGATGTTGCCATATTTGATAGCATCGCACCACGATGAGCACTTTTGCGTCCTAAATGATTATTTTTTTTTCTATGTCTCATTGTAGTAACTATTCTTTATCTAATTTGTATTTCGAAATATCCATACCAAAAGTAAGATTCAATCCATCTAATAGCTCTTCGAGTTCAGTTAATGATTTCTTACCAAAGTTACGGAATTTGAGCAGATCGTTCTTATTATGTTGTACCAATTGACCAAGATTTTCAACATCTGCTGCTTTGAGGCAATTAAGTGCTCTAACCGAGAGGTTAAGATCAGATAGTTTCCTCTTGAGCAGTTGACGCATGTGAAGTACCTCTTCATCAAACTCTTCAATACCTTCTGCATCTGAAGTCTCAAGCATAATCTTATTATCATCTGAGAACAATACAAAATGTTGAATTAGTATCTTAGAAGCTTCTTTCAGGGCCTCTTTTGGTGCAATTGAACCATCTGTTATAATTTCTATAAGAAGTTTTTCGTAGTCAGTTTTCTGTTCAATACGGTAGTCTTCAACCTCATATTTCACGTTACGAATAGGTGTAAAGATTGAGTCAACTGCCAGTACCTGAACATCATCTACTGCAAACATTTCGCGATTCTCCTCAGCCGAAACATAACCTCTACCTTTGTTTATAGTAAGTTCGAGTCTTAATTCGGCCTTTTTGCTCATCCTGCATATTTCCAGCTCGGGGTTTAATACTTCGAAACCGGTAAGCAGTTTTCCAATATCTCCGGCTTTAAACACTTCCGTTCCCGAAATAGCGATGCTCACCTTTTCTGTTTCAAACTCTTCAACTATCCTCTTGAATCTAACTTTCTTTAGATTAAGAATGATACCTGTTACATCTTCTATGACGCCGGGTACGGTAGCAAATTCATGCTCCACTCCGTCGATTTTTACCGAAGTAATCGCAAATCCCTCAAGCGAAGAAAGAAGGATACGACGCAAGGCGTTACCTATAGTTATACCGTATCCTGGTTCCAGCGGGCGGAATTCAAATTTACCGGAGAATGTATCCTCCTGTAACATGATTACCTTATCGGGTTTTTGGAATGCTAATATTGCCATGAAATTATTGTTTAGAATATAATTCTACGATGAGTTGTTCTTTTATACTTTCGGGAATGTCGTTTCTTTCGGGGATATGCAGAAGTTTACCACTCATGCTACCGTTATCCCATTCCATCCAAGGATATTTGCTGTGATTGAATCCTGCTAAAGAATTTACAATAACCTCTAAAGATTTTGATTTCTCTCTCACACCAATTATATCACCTGCTTTTACTGTGTATGAAGGTATATTTACAACTTTGCCGTTCAATACAATATGACGATGAGTCACCAACTGTCTTGCTGCTGCTCTTGTTGGAGCAATCCCTAATCGGAACACGATGTTATCCAAACGCAGTTCTAACAACTGCAACAACACCTCACCGGTAATACCTCGGCTTCTTGAAGCTTTATCAAAAGTACGACGAAACTGTTTTTCAAGTACTCCGTATGTATATTTTGCTCTTTGTTTTTCACGCAATTGAATTCCATACTCAGAAGTTTTTCTTCTACGTGAGTTACCATGTTGTCCGGGTGGGTAATTCTTTTTAGAAAGAACTTTATCGGGACCGAAAATAGGTTCACCAAATCTG
>DATGMV010000306.1:0-2085 GCA_035307185.1 Fermentimonas sp.
GGTGTATGGGCCTTAGTTTTAAAACAAATTCTCGAAAGTGTGATTTCTTTTTTATTGCTGTGGATTAGTAGTAAATGGAGACCTTCATTAATTTTTTCTAAGCAATCATTTATAAGCCTTTTTGGATTTAGTTCTAAACTCTTAGCAGCAAGTCTTTATGGTACAACACTTGTTGAGATCAACAATATTGTAATTGGCAAAGTATATTCTTCTGCTAATCTGGGATATTACAATAGAGCAAAGGGATTTGCTGAACTTACAGCAGGAACAATAACAAGTGTTCTGAGTCAGGTAACTTTTCCAATATTGGCGTCATTGCAAAATGATAAGGAGAAATTGGTACAAGTTTTCCGACGTTTGATTATGATGAGTGCCTTTTTAATCTTTCCTTCAATTACGCTCTTATCTCTTATTGTTGATCCGTTTATCAGATTTTTTCTTACGGATAAGTGGATTCCTGCAATTGTATTATCGCAATGGTTTGCTTTTGCCAAACTATTCTATCCAATTGGTGTAATTAATCTAAATATATTAAATGCTGTAGGACGATCGGATCTTTTTCTAAAAGTTGACTTATCTAAATTGCCTATGATTCTGATAGCTCTTATTATAACAATACCAATAGGTGTAAAAGCAATAGTAATTGGACAAGTTATAACTTCTTTCATATCATTCTTTATAAATGCTTATATGCCGGGAAAGATGTTTAATTACGGAGGTCTTTCTCAAATTAGAGATATGTTACCAATAATACTTTCTACTTTCATTATGGCCGTTTTTGTATATTTTAGCATGTACTTTATTGATTCATTAATTTTAAAAATGGTTGTTGGTATTATAACAGGTATTGTTATTTACTGGATAGCTGTAACTCTCTTAAAAGTTGATGAAGTAAAAGAGGTAAAGAATTTACTAAGAAGACATGTTTTTAAAAAGCGGTTAATTGATAATTCTAAATAAATTCCTTCTTTAATATACTGTGAAAGTTATGCACTTTTATTAGTTCATTCAATTTGTTATTTTTGTATGGATATTAATTCTCTTTATTACAGATTGATAACCACAAAACAAACCTAATGGTAAACAAATATAAACTTGAGATTTGTGCTAATTCAGTTGAGAGCTGTATTGAAGCACAAAAAGGAGGCGCCTATCGTGTAGAGCTTTGTGCTGGAATCCCCGAGGGTGGTACTACCCCATCTTATGGAGATATTGCAATTGCTCGTGAGTTATTGAATATCAAGTTGAATGTAATAATCAGACCTCGTGGAGGTGATTTCTTGTATACAAACCTTGAACACAGGATTATGTTAAAGGATATTGAAATGGCAGCCAAATTGGGTGTTGATGGTGTTGTATTTGGTTGCTTAACTGCAGATGGAGCTGTAGATATGGATCGGAACAGGGAGCTAATGGAAGCTGCAAAAGGCATGAGTGTAACTTTCCATAGGGCATTTGATATGTGCAAAGATCCTTTTGAGAGTCTGGAAAGAATTATTGACCTTGGATGCGAAAGAATCTTAACTTCAGGACAACAACCTAAAGCCGAACAAGGTGTTAGTCTTATTAAAGATCTGATTGATAAGGCCGATAGTAGAATTATAATTATGCCCGGTAGCGGTGTTAACAAGTATAATATTACAAATATTGTATTGGAAACTGGAGCCACAGAGTTACATCTTTCTGCAAGAGAGCCTAAGAATAGTGAGATGGTTTACAGGAATCCCAACTTGAAAATGGGTGGAACTGCAGTTGTGATTAACGAATATGAGAAGCAAATTACAAGTGCCGAGAAGGTAAGAAAGATGTTAAGCGAAAATATCAGTAAAATGTACCCGGACTAAAACCGGGTACTTAGACTTTTTTATTTTTAATATTTAAACCTCTGTATTTTAATTCTATACTGCCGTTTTCTGAAGAGAATAGAGCAGTTTAATTTCTTCAGACCATATTGATTCATCGGGAGTTTCAAGAATTAATGGAAGATTGTCAAAACGTGGGTCGTTCATAATAAATGAAAATAGATCCATATTCATAATACCTTTTCCTAAACTATCGTGACGATCGACTCGTGTTGCTAATTCT